>NZ_JAFAVV010000966.1 GCF_019242285.1 Bradyrhizobium sp. | reverse complement strand
TCAGCACCGGATAGTCGTAGAGCCCGACGGAGGCGTTCTCGCGGTCCTTGCCGGCCTTCTCCTTGAACTGGGTCATGCGGTTCAGCCAGCCGATCCGCGCCACGCAGTTGAAGATCCAGGCGAGCTCGGCGTGGCCCGCGACCTGGCTCTGATTGAACACGATGTGCTTCTTCGGATCGATGCCGGCGGCGATGAAGGCCGCAGTCACCTCGCGGGTGTTGCGCGCGAGCTCCGCCGGGCCGCCCCAGACGTCGAGCGGCATGGTGATGGCGTGCATGTCGACCACGCAATAGATGCAGTTGTGGGTCTCCTGCATCTTCACGAAGTTGACGATCGCGCCGAGATAGTTGCCGAGGTGCAGGTTGCCCGTCGGCTGGACGCCCGAAAAGACCCGTTCAACGAATGCCATCGTCCATTTCCCGCTGAGTTCGGTGTGGCCGGTCGTTTGCCACGCAAGGCTCACGCGCGCAAGTCGCGCACGGGTGGTTGGCGGATGGCCTGGACCGCCTCGCGCCAGCCGGTCACGCCGAAGGCGGCCAGCAGCGCGGCATAGAGCGCAAGCCCGGCGGCGATCAGCGCGAGGAGGCCAAGGGCCTGCACGAAGCGGTGCGTGCCCGCACCGAGCGCGCCGGAGAACGGGCCCACAAGCCACAGCAGCGCGCCCATCAGGACTGCGGCGGCGATGATGCGCGGCAGCCGTTGACGGCTCGCCCGCTCGATCGAGAAGCCGAACGTCGCCGCGCCGCTCCGGACCAGGGCCAGTGCCTGGCTCCAGGCGCCGAGCGCGATCGCACCTGCTATGCCGGCGGCGCCGAAGAAGTGACCGAGCAGAACGGCCGCGATGATCGCGACCACGATCGCTTTCAAGGTCGCGATCAGCGGCGCGCTTGTGTCCTCGCGCGCGAAGAAGGCCGGCGACAGCGCCTTGACCAGCACCTGGGCCGGCAGGCCGAGCGCGAGGAACACCAGCGCCCGCGCGGTCGCGGCGGTATCGGTGGCGGCGAAGGCGCCATGCTCGAACAGCAGCCGCACGATCGGCTCGCTCAGCACGATCAGGCCGAGCGTGGCGGGCAGCGCGAGGCCGACCGCGAGCTCCAGCGCGCGGGATTCCGCGTGCGCGATCGCAAGCCCGTCGCCGCCGCGCACCACGCGCGTGAGCTCCGGGATCAGCACCGTGCCCATGGCGACGCCGACAATGCCGAGCGGCAGCTCGATCAGGCGGTTGGCGAAATAGAGCCAGGACACCGCCGACGGCGACGACGAGGCGATGACCGCGCCGGCCACGATCAGGAGCTGCGGCGCCGAGCTTGCGATCATGCCTGGCAGCGCGCGGCCGAGGAAGCCGCGCATCTCGCTATCGAGAATGACACGCAGCGGCGTCGCCAGGCGATCGCCGCGGCGGCGCAGCATCAGGATCGCCAGTTGCAGGAAGCCGGCGGCGCCGACGGTCGCGGCCAGCACCGTCGCGACCGCGCCCGCCTCGTGCGGTGAAGCCAGCAGCGCCAGCATCACCGCAATCAATGCGATGTTGAACAGCAGCGGCGCGAACGCCGTCAGCGCGAAGCGGCCCTGTGCGCTCGACAGCGCCAGCAGCACGGTCGCGGGACCCGCGAAGGCAAGATAAGGCAGCATCAATCGTGCGTCCGTGACGGCGAGTTGCAGCGTCGCGCCGGCAAATCCCGGCGCCACGAGCGCGATCACCCACGGCATCACGAGGCCGATCGCGACGGTGAGCGCGATGAGGCCCGCGCCGATGGTGCCGAGCACACGGCCGGCAAAGCGCCCTGCCGCCGCGTCGCCCTCGGTCTCGCGCAGGCGCAGCCAGGCCGGCACCAGTGCTGCATTCAGCGCGCCCTCGGTCAACAGCCGCCGGATCACGTTGACGAGCTGGAACGCGACCAGGAAGGCGTCCGCCACTGCGCCGGTACCCAATAGCGCAGCGATCATCGCATCGCGGACGAAGCCGAGCAGCCGCGAGGCCAGCGTGCCGGAGGAGACCGTGAGGAAGGCGCGGATCATTGGGCTTCTATAGCAGCACCGGCTGTGATAGGCCGCAGCGTTCCATCGCCGCCAACGGGATTCGACCTGGATGACTGACGCAAAATACGACGTTCTCGGCATCGGCAATGCGCTTTTCGACGTCCTGGTCAAGGCCGATGAAGGCTTTCTGGCCGCGCACGGCATGGCCAAGGGCGGCATGGCGCTGATCGACGAGACGGGGGCCGCCGCGATCTACCGCGACATGGGGCCGGCTGTGGAAATGTCCGGCGGCTCGGGCGCGAATACCATCGTCGGCGTGGCGAGCTTCGGCGCCCGCGCCGCCTATGTCGGCAAGGTCAAGGACGACCAGATCGGACGGATGTATGCCCACGACATCCGCGCCGCCGGCGTCGCCTTCGATACGAAGCCGGCCTCCGACGGGCCTGCGACCGGCTGCTGCTATATCCTCGTCACCGGGGACGGCGAGCGCACCATGAACACCTATCTCGGCGCGGCGCAGGAACTGACGCCCGCCGACATCGACCCGGCGCAGATCGCGGCGGCGAGGATCATCTATCTCGAGGGTTATCTCTGGGATCCGAAGAACGCCAAGGAAGCGTTCGTCAAGGCCGCGACGATCGCGCATCAGGCCGGCCGTCGGGTCGCCCTGACGCTATCTGACGCCTTCTGCGTCGACCGTTACCGCGACGAGTTTCTCGACCTGATGCGCAAGGGCACGGTCGATCTGATCTTCGCCAACGAGACCGAGCTGCATTCGCTGTACCAGACCTCGGATTTCGACACCGCGCTGAAGCAGTTGCGGCAGGACACCAGGCTCGGCGTGGTCACGCGCAGCGAGAAGGGCTGCGTGGTGGCATCGAAGGACGGCGTGGTGGCGGTGCCGGCATTCCCGATTGCCGAGCTCGTCGACACCACCGGCGCCGGCGACCTGTTCGCAGCCGGCTTCCTGTTCGGCCTGGTGCGCGAAGCCGGCCATGAGAACGCCGGCCGCCTCGGCGCGCTCGCCGCCGCCGAGATCATCCAGCACATCGGCGCGCGGCCGCAGGTCTCGCTGAAGGAATTGGCGCAGCGGCAGGGATTGCCGGTGTGAGCTCTCTTAGAGCGTTTTCGAGCGAAGTGGATACCGGTTCGCGTGAAGAAAACGCGTCAAAACAAAGAAGCGTGCCCACCATGCGGAGCAGGACCGTTGAGAGGATAGTGGGCACGTCGCTTCCGCCTTCGCTCTGCGAGCTACGGCGGACGCGGACGCGCCTGGGCCCGCCCTGCGCTTCTCGATGGAATCAGCCGCGTGAATCTGGACGTCAGTCTGCGGGCAGGGCTCCGGCGCCAAAAATCTCTCTGCGCGAAAAACGAAATTTATGAGCGGACTCAAGCAGGTTAGGTCTGTCCAGCCCTCGCAGCGAAAATATTTCTCTTTCCTGTTTTCCGAAATAGATGCTATCTACGCCCATCCCGCCTCCATCGGAGGGGCGTTTCGCCATCGTCACGGACGTGGGAGGCGGGATGCGGTGGACGCGATGATGTTGCCAGGCGAGCGGCATCGCGCGGACGGCGAAGTCGTGTGGTCCTGGCGCCGCGACGCTGGCGTCAAGTTCGCAAGGTGATGATCTTGCGGGCGACGGGGACAAGAAAGCCCGCTCCCCGGGGAGATCACGTATAAGTCGTAAACCATCGCGCAGGGAAGGCCGGGTATTTGCGGCTGAACCTGTGGTTCCTGCCCCGTGCGTTTTTGCTGCACGGGGGCCACGGGCACCAGCCGGTGCCCGGTCTTCCCTGCGCCCTCTGTTGCTTTCGAGGGCGACGTCATTGGCAAAGCTCGGGCGAATCCTGTCGCGAGAATGCGGACGTGTGTCTCGGTGTTTGCGGCGTTCGCCGCTGCGCTCCCTCCCCCGCATCCGCCTTCGCCCGAAGGCGGGCTTCGGCGGACAAGAGGGGGGAGGGAACAGAGTGTGCCACGAAGTAAAAGAGCGATCGGACGACGCAGCTCACGCGGTCTTCGCTGCCTTCAAACCGAGCCGCGACTCCACCGCCTCGCGCATCATGAATTTCTGGATCTTGCCGGTCACGGTCATCGGGAATTCGTCGACGAATTCGACATAGCGCGGGATCTTGTTGTGGGCGATCTGGCCGTGGCAGAACGCGCGCACCTCCTCGGCCGTCAGATTCTCGCCCGAGCGAATCCGGATCCAGGCGCACAGCTCCTCGCCATAGCGGTCGTCGGCGACGCCGAAGATCTGCACGTCCTGGATCTTGGGATGACGATAGAGGAACTCCTCGATCTCGCGCGGATAGAGGTTCTCGCCGCCGCGGATCACCATGTCCTTGATGCGGCCGACGATGTTGCAATAGCCCTCGTCGTCGATGGTGGCGAGATCGCCGGTGTGCATCCAGCCGTTCTCGTCGAGCACGTCGGCCGTCTTCTCCGGCTCGTCCCAATAACCGAGCATCACGCTGTAGCCGCGGGTGCAGAGCTCGCCGCGCTCGCCACGCGGCACGATCCGGCCTTCGAGATCGACGATCTTGACCTCGACATGGGGATGGATGCGCCCGACCGTCGACACCCGCCGCTCGGTCGGATCATCGACCGCGCTCTGGAAGCTCACCGGGCTGGTCTCGGTCATGCCATAGGCGATGGTGATCTCGCTCATGTTCATCTCGGTGTTGACGCGCTTCATCACCTCGATCGGGCAGGGCGCGCCGGCCATGATGCCGGTGCGCAGCGATTTGAGATTGAAGCTCTTGAACTCGGGATGATCGAGCTCGGCGATGAACATGGTCGGCACGCCATAGAGCGTGGTGCATCTCTCCTGCTCGATGGTCTTCAGCGTCGCCAGCGGATCGAAACCTTCGCCGGGATACACCATGGTGGCGCCGAGCGTGACGGAGGAAAGATTGCCCATCACCATGCCGAAGCAGTGATAGAGCGGCACCGGAATGCAGATGCGGTCCTGCTCGGTCAGCCGCATGGCGCGGCCGTTGAAATAGCCGTTGTTGAGGATGTTGTGATGGGTCAGCGTCACGCCCTTGGGCGAGCCGGTGGTGCCGCTGGTGAACTGGATGTTCACGGCATCGTCGAATTGCAGGAGCTTGCCGAGTGCCGTGATCTGCTCGCGGTGACGCTCACCGCCCATGCGCGAGACCTCCTCGAACGGGATCGTGCCGGGGCAGAGCGGCCCGCCGATCTGGATCACCATGCGCAGCTGCGGCAGCCGCGCGGCGCGCAGCTTCGCCGGCTCGGCGGTCGCGAGCTCGGGCAGCAGCGTGTTCAGCATCTCCATGTAGTTGGAGGTCTTGAACGCGGTCGCGGTCACGACCGCGGCACAGCCCACTTTCGAGAGCGCGAATTCCAGCTCGGTCAATCGGTAGGCGGGATTGATCGTGACCAGGATCAGCCCGGCCTTGGCGGCCGCGAACTGCGTCAGGGTCCATTCGGGGCGATTCAGCGACCAGATGCCGATGCGCTCGCCGCGCTCCAGCCCCAGCGCAAGAAAGCCTGCGGCCAAGGTGTCGACACGGTCGGCGAACTCATTCCAGGTCCAGCGCACGCCGTGGCTGGGCGAGATCAGCGCCTCGCGGTCGCCCCAGCGCTCGCGCGCCTTGTCGAGGCTCCGGCCAATGGTCTCGCCGAGCAAAGGCGCATCGGCGATACCGCAAACGTAACTATCCGCGCGTTCGGCCAAGGTCGTCTCTCCCTTCGTGCAGACGAATTCATTCGCGGCATTGTAATCCGCGGCTGGCGGACGGGAAGAGCCGACTTGCGAGGGTGCGGCGGCAGCTTGACGCGGTGCGGCATCGGGTCCTCCTCTGGTAAGGGGAGGACCCGCCGGAGCGTCGGACGCTCAGGCCGCCTTCTGGCCGCCGGTCGCGTCGAGACCGGCATAGACGCCGCGCTCGAAGCCGGCGAAGGCGTCCAGCGCCACTGTGTCCGCGAACGGCAGGAGCTGCATCAGGATGACGCCGGCGACGTCACGCGACGGATCGATCCAGAAATAGGTATTGGCCAACCCCGCCCAGGCGAGGCTGCCGGCGCTGCGGCCCTCCGCGGTCTTGGCGGTGTTGATCAGGAAGCTCAGGCCCCACTTCTTGGCCTGCTCCGGATAGAGGTCGACGTCGTTGGTGTAGGCGGGCGCGGCAGTGACCATCTTGGTGACGTTGAGCTCGCCGATATGGTTCTGGCTCATGGTCGCGACCGTCTCGGGCTTGAGCACCTGGTTGCCATTGCCCTGGCCGTGGTTGAGGATCATCTGGGTGAACCTGATGTAGTCGCCCGCGGTGCCGTAGAGCCCGCCGCCGCCCATGTGGAATTCGGGCTCCTGCTCCATCTCGAACGGAATGCTGGAAAG
The DNA here is from genome assembly GCF_019242285.1 of Bradyrhizobium sp. Taxonomy (GTDB): domain Bacteria; phylum Pseudomonadota; class Alphaproteobacteria; order Rhizobiales; family Xanthobacteraceae; genus Bradyrhizobium. The sequence continues at coordinate 1,046 of NZ_JAFAVV010000966.1, read as the reverse complement.
TGCGCCGCTGGCATCGCGCGCGTGCATGCCGACCAGACGCCGGCGCTGCGAATCGCTGAGCCTGAAGCTGGTGTCGCTCATGCCGAGCGGACCGAGCAGATTGTCGTGCAGATAGGCGTCGAGCCGCTGGCCGCTCGCGGCTTCCACCGCCTTGCCGACGAAGTCGATGTTGGTGCCGTACTCCCAGCGCGTGCCGGGATCGGTGGCGATCGGCGTCCGCAGCGCGTGGTTCTTGCACGAGATGATGCCGGGCGTGCCGGTCTTCTCCAGATATTGGCCCATGTCGCCGTTCCACATGTCGTAGCAGAAGCCGGCGGTGTGGGTCATGAGCTGGCGCAGCGTGATGGGATTCTTCGCCGGCCGCAGCTTCGGCGCGCCGGAGGCGTCGAAACCTTCCAGCACCTGGGGCGAGGCGAGATCGGGCAGGAGCTTGCCGATCGGCTCGTCGAGCGACAGCTTGCCCTGCTCGACGAGCTGCATGCCGGCGGCGCTCGTGATCGCCTTGGTCATCGAGGCGATCCAGAACACACTGTCGACGGTCATGTCATCGTCCTTCGACAGGTCGCGTTTGCCGAACGCGCCCTGGTAGATGGTCTCCTTGCCGCTCGCGGCGATCGCGACGACGCCGGGAAGCTGCCTGGCGTCGGTCTTCTCGCGCAAAAGCTGGTCGATCTGAGCCTGGCTCTGCATGGGTTTCCTCCGGTTTTGTTTGTTGAGAGAGGAACGATCTTCCTCCCGCCCGTCCGACCCGGCAAGCCACGCATGGCTTCAACGGAAACGATCCGGTCGCGATCTCGTGAATGCCCGAAGTAACCTTGAGCAAGGAAAGCGCCGCAGAAGCGATACAGAATGGCCACACTTGCCGTAAATTGCGGCGGAGCTCGCGGATGTGACCGATGGCGAGGCGTGACGAAGCTATGCTCGGGCGTTGGTTGCACTTCGAAAGTTCATTTGCAGTAACGCGTTCAAGACACAGCAGAATTGTGCTGTGCGAATCGGTTTCAAGGGAGTGCGGCTGAAGGTGCCGCAGGGAGTTTTTGATGATT
>NZ_JAFAVV010000763.1 GCF_019242285.1 Bradyrhizobium sp. | reverse complement strand
CGGAGCCAAGACCTCGGAAGCGACAATCCAGCGCGTGGCGGATTTCTATACGTCGATCGGGCAAAAGACGGTGCGCGTCAACAAGGAATTGCCCGGCCACGTCGCAAACCGCTTGCAATCCGCATTGGCGCGGGAGGTCTACTATCTCGTCGCCGAGGGCGTGGTGAGCGCCGCCGACGTTGACACCGCCCTCTCCTGGGGGCCAGGACTGCGCTGGGGCGTGATGGGCAACATGATGCTCAATCACCTCGGCGGCGGCCCGGGTGGCATCGAGCACTTTTTCCAGCAGTTCACCGGCCCGATGGCGGCTTGGTGGAAGACTCTCGGCTCACCCGTGCTGACGCCGGACGTACAGAAGAAGCTCATCGACAGCGTCCACGCAGAGGTCGGATCGCGCACCATCGCGGAGCTGGAAGTGGAGCGCGATGAAGTCCTGCTCGGCCTGCTCGAGCTGCGCAAGAAGGCCGCCAAGTCGAACCAAACGAAATCGATCGAGCCGGTCGCATAAGCCCAAGCGCAACCGCCGGGACGCGTCATCCAACCGACGCGTCCACTTCTTGCCCCAGCTTTCGAGCCGCAACAACAGGAGTCCCAAAATGCTTACCAAAACCCCGAAGCCGCTTCCGACGCCGAACAGCGATTTCTATAACTACACCGACCTCCTGAAGCCCGAGGAGCACGCGATCCATCAGAGGGTGCGCACGTTCATGGAGACCAAGGTCGCCCCGATCATCAACAAGTACTGGGTCGAGGACGCGTTCCCATTCGAGCTGGTGCCCTTGGTCAAGGAGCTGGGCCTCGGCGGCCTCGGCATCCACGGGTACGGCTGCGCCGGCGGCAGTCAATTGCTGGTCGGCCTCATTGGAGTGGAAATGGCGCGGGTCGATGCCTCGTTCGCGACCTTCTTCGGCGTCCACAACTTCCTGGCAATGGGCTCGATCCAGGTCGCTGGATCGGAGGAGCAGAAGCAAAAGTGGCTGCCGCCGATGGCGCGCATGGAAAAGATCGGCTGCTTCGGCCTGACCGAGCCGCTGGTCGGCTCAGGAGCGGGTGGCGGTCTCACCACGACGGCGAAGCGCGAAGGCGATAGCTGGATCCTCAACGGCCAGAAGCGGTGGATCGGCAACGCGCCCTGGTGCGATATCTCGATCATCTGGGCGAAGGACGTCGACGACAACCAGGTCAAGGGCTTCATCGTCGAGAACAAGTCGACGCCCGGCTTCAGCGTCGAGAAGATTCAGAACAAGATGGCGCTCAAGGTAGTCCAGAACGGTCAGATCACCATGAAGGACTGCCGGGTGCCGGACGCAAATCATCTCGCATCGGGCGCCCAGTCCTTCCGCGACACCGCGCGCGTGCTGCGTGGGACGCGGTACTACGTGGGCTGGGAATCGACGGGATGCGCGATGGGCGCCTATGAGCACGCGCTCAAATACACGCAGGAGCGACTGCAGTTCGGAAAGCCGGTCGCCTCGTTCCAGCTCATTCAGGACCTTCTTGCGAAGATGCTCGCCAACATCACGGCCTGCCAGGGCATGGTGGTTCGCACGGCCCAGCTCGCGGACGAAGGCAAGTTGACGGACCAGCAAGCCGCGCTTTCGAAGGCGTTCTGCACGGCCAAGGCGCGTGAGACGGTCTCCTGGGCGCGAGAGGTGCTCGGCGGCAACGGCATTATCGTCGACTACAACGTCGCGCGCTTCTTTGCGGATGCCGAGGCGCTCTATTCCTACGAGGGCACCTACCAGATGCAGAACTTGATCGTCGGCAAGGCGATCACCGGGTTCAGCGCATTCGTGTGAGCGAGGGCGAGCCCGCCGCAGAAAACCAGCAGAGGAGACATGCCATGGCTTCGCCCGCCGTCGCGATGACAGTCGAGACACAGCAGCCGCCTGCGCCGAAACTCGACAACGTGCTGTACGAAAAAAGGAGCGGCATCGCTTATGTGACGCTCAACCGTCCCAAGGTGCTCAACGCGCTCAATACGCCTACCTGGAGGGACCTTCGCACGGCCTTCGAGGATGCGCGTGATGACGCCATAGTGCGCGGCGTCATCCTCACTGGAGCGGGGGACAAGGCGTTCATCGCCGGCGCCGACATTGGCGAGCTCGCGCGCGCGAGTGCGATCGACGCCGAGCGGTCCAGCCGCATCGGTCAGGAGGTGCTCGATCTCGTCGAGAATCTCGGCAAGCCCGTGATCGCGGCCATCAACGGCTTTGCGCTC
>NZ_JAFAVV010000454.1 GCF_019242285.1 Bradyrhizobium sp. | reverse complement strand
CTTCGCGGTCCACGCGACCGACGGCCGCGCGCGCGCGGGGCTGATCGAGACGCGGCGCGGCGCAATCCGCACTCCCGCCTTCATGCCGGTCGGCACCGCCGCGACCGTCAAGGCGCTGCGCCCGGCGGAGGTGCGCGCGGCGGGCGCGGACGTGATCCTGGGCAACACCTACCACCTGATGCTGCGCCCGGGGCCGGAGCGGGTGAAGCGGCTGGGAGGCCTGCACCGGTTCATGCGCTGGGACGGGCCGATCCTCACCGACTCCGGCGGCTTCCAGGTCATGTCCCTGGCCAAGATCAGCAAGGTGAAGGAGGAGGGGGTCACCTTCCAGAGCCACATCGATGGCTCGCGACACGCGCTCTCTCCCGAACGGTCGATCGAGATCCAGGCCGACCTTTTGGGCGCGGACATCGCCATGCAGCTCGACGAGTGCGTGAGCTGGCCTGCCGAGGAGGGGAGGGCCAGGGAAGCCATGCAGCTGTCGCTGCGCTGGGCCGAGCGGTGCAAGGCGGCCTTCGGCCAACGCGAGGGTCAGGCCCTGTTCGGCATCCAGCAGGGCTCGACCTTCGAACATCTGCGCAGGGAATCGGCCGAGCGGCTGATCGAAATCGGGTTCGACGGCTACGCGATCGGCGGGCTCGCGGTGGGCGAACCGCAGGAGACGATGCTGCGGGTGGTCGAAGAGACGACGGCGCTGCTGCCGGCGGACAAGCCGCGCTACCTGATGGGGGTGGGTACGCCCGAGGACATTCTCGAGGCGGTCGCGCGCGGGGTCGACATGTTCGACTGCGTGATGCCGACCCGCAACGGGCGCCACGGCGTCGCGTTCACCCGCTACGGGCCCGTCAACCTGAAGAACGCGCGCCATGCCGAGGACCCGCGCCCACTCGACCCCGATGCCGGCGACCGCGGTTACTCACGCGCTTATCTGCATCACCTGGTCAAGGCGAACGAGATGCTCGGGGCGATCCTGCTGTCCCAGGCGAATATTTGCTACTACCAGGCGCTAATGCAGGGCATCCGTGCTGCAATCGCGGCCGGGGAGTTCGAAGATTTTCGCCGCACCACCCAGGAGGACTGGAGCAGGGGTGATATTGCGCCGATCGGCACCCCAGTCAGCGCGCCGTGAGCCGTGCCAAAAAACCTTCGCAGACAACGGGTTCAAGAATAGCCATCGGGCCGCGGTGTTCATGTTATAAGAGCCTGCCCGTCCCGGGCGGGCTCTGGGGAGGACCACCATGTCGACCACAACCGCCGCCGGCGCGCACGCGTCGGTGTACCGCTACTCGATCGTCTCCTGCTTCGCAGCCGGGTTCATCTCGGTCCTGCTGTTCCAGATGGGCGCGATCGCCATCCTGAACACACTAGGCCTCGTGCCATTCAAGCCGTTCGACTATGCCGCGACACAGCCGCTAGGCGTGCCGCGAATCTGGTCGTTCGCGTTCTGGGGCGGCGTCTGGGGCATCGTGTACGGCGCCGTCGAACAGCGCTTTCCGGAAGGACCGATGTACTATGTGGCCGCCTTCCTGTTCGGCGCCATCGCGCCGGTTCTGGTGCTGTGGTTCATCGTGTTTCCGCTGAAGGGCGCGCCGATGGCCGCCGGATGGGACGTGGGGCGGATGATCATGCAGATCATCTTCCACGGCTGCTTCGGCCTCGGCATTGGGGTGTTGTTGAGGTGGCGCAGCGCATAACCTGCACCCAGCCTGCAGTCGCCGGGCGTGAGCGCCCGACGACTGAGGGCACTCGGAGCATCTTCGTGAGCGAGCGTACGCGTCGGTGATGGAGTTCGGAATCCAATTCTTTCCCGACGTCGGCCCGGCCGAGAAGTCGGCGCAGGCGTATTGGGCGGACGCGCTTGCGCTCGTCGCGCACTGTGACGAGCTCGGCTACAGCCACGTGCGCACGGTCGAGCATTATTTCAACGCCTACGGCGGCTACAGCCCCAATCCGATCGTGTTCCTCGCCGCGGCGGCGATGCGGAGCGCCAAGGCACGGCTGGTCACCGGGGCGGTGCTCCCGGTGTTCAACAATCCGCTCAAGCTCGCCGGCGAGATCGGCATGCTTGATGCCATTTCGGGCGGGCGGCTCGACGTAGGTTTCGCCCGCGCGTTCCTGCCGCACGAGTTCGCCCGCTTCGGCGTGTCGGTGAACGA
>NZ_JAFAVV010000372.1 GCF_019242285.1 Bradyrhizobium sp. | reverse complement strand
CGACCGATCGGCTGGTAAAGCGCGCCGCGATACTGATTGCCGACGTCGTCGAGTTCAGCCGACACATGGAGCAGGATGAAGGCGGCAGCGTCGATCAAGTCGCTCGGTCGATTCGACTTTTTCGGAGCCTTATCGGCGACTATGGCGGCCAGATCGCGCAAATCGCCGGCGATGGGATTTTGGCGCTGTTCGACAGCGCCGACAGGACGCTGCAATTCGCGGTTCAGATCCAGACGGAATTCCGGGATCAATCGGTCTGGGGGAATGGCGAGCCGATCCAGTTCCGCATCGGCTTGAATGTCGGCGAGGTGACGATCCACGAGGCTGTCGCTTACGGACATTGCATCAACGTCGCGGCCCGGCTCCAGGGGATGGCCGATCCCGGAGGCATCCTTGTGACCGGCGCATTTCGCTCGGCGATGGAAGCCACGCCCGGGCTATCGTTGCGTTCGGTGGGTCAACCGCGCCTGAAAAATCTTTCCGAGCCCATCGACATCTACGCGGTCGAGCCATCGGGCGCGACCCCGACGAACGGCGCAATACGGCCGCGCGACGCGCCGCTGAGCGAGCCCGTCCGCAATCCGTCGATCGCGGTGCTTGCGGTCTCCAATCTGTCCGGTGATCCTCGTAACGACCATCTGTGCGACGGCTTCTCGGAAGATATCATCGCGAACCTCAGCCGCTTTCGCAATCTCATGGTGATCGCGCGGCACTCGGCCTTTCTCTTCAACTTGAACACCAATCCGACCGAAGTCGTAAAGCGGCAACTTGGAGTTCGATACATCCTCTGGGGCAGTCTCCGCCGGGCCGGTCAGCGTCTTCGCTTTGCTTTCCAGCTGATCGATGCGGCGTCGGACAGCGTGCTCTGGTCCGACCGGTTCAAGGTCGAGCTCGATGAGCTCTTCGACCTCCAGGACGAGATCGCCGGCGCCGTCGCCTCGCGACTGTCGATCCAGATCGACCTCGCGGAGTGGCGGCAACAATCGCCTTACCCGCGCGATATGCGCGCCTATGGGCTGGTGCTGCGCGGTCAGCATTTGATCCTCAAGTTCACCAAAGCGGGAAATTGGCACGCGCGCCGACTGTTCGAGGAGGCCCTGGGGTACGCGCCCGAATACAGCCGCGCGCACAGCGCATTGTCGCGGACGCACAATCTCGACTGGCGCTATGCCTGGGCCCCGAGACCCCAAAGATCGCTGGAACTGGCCATCGTGTTCGCGCGTCGGTCGAAGGAATTCGACCCGCTCGATGCGCGCGGTTTCGCCGAACTCGGCTACGCCAAGCTCTATCGCCGACAGCACGACGATGCGATCGCGGAATACGAGCAGGCTCTATCGCTGAACCCGAACGACAGCGACATCATTGCCGAATATGCCGATGCACTCGCCTATGTCGAACAGGCGCAGAGGTCGGTCGAGCTCATGCACAAGGCGATGCGACTCAATCCGCACTATCCCGACTGGTATCTCTGGTATCTGGCGGACGCCTATGACACGCTGGGCCAGCCCGAAAACGTAATCGCCACGATCCAGCGCATGCACGACCCGTCCGAGGGCCAGCGAATGCTCGCGGCGAATTTTGCCCATCTGGGAATGACGCGCGAAGCGCAAGCCGCGGCGCGCGAAGTCTTGCGTCTCCATCCCGGGTTCAAAATCGGTGTTTGGCGCGAGCGCCCCCCGTACCGCGACAAGGCCATCATCGAGCGCTATGTGGAGGGCCTTCGCAAAGCCGGCCTGCCCGATTGAACGTGCCGACGGTCGGCTGTCCTAGGAGGTGCCGCTGAAATCTTCAAGCAGTGCCGAAAGCGCGTCTGGGCCGACCTTCACGGTTCCGGAGTAGGGATGGTCGATCGCGACTACCGTCAACAAGGCGGAGAATATCAGAATGGACAATGCCCCCGTCATGATCGTCTGAGCGCGAAGGTTCTCTGTTCCGAAGAAGAAGGTAAAGCCGATGGTCAAGACCGCTCCCGAGAAGAGCACCAGCCAGACAAGGCCGGGTACCACGCCCGAGGCCACGACCAGTCTTGCGCGCCGCGCCTGGGTGACGAGATCGAGCTGGTGGAGGATTTCGGCGAGCAGGGCTGTTTCGCGTCCGTCGCCAGGCCGGAATGTGAGAATGGTCGAGTAGACGTGGTCCAGTGCGTGGTTCACGTCGAGACTCGCTCGGCCTTCCTCCATTGCCGGCCAATCCTTGGAGATGGCGGCCCTGAGATAGTCGGTCATTGCTGTGCGAAGCGCCATCCCGGGCTCGTTTTCCATTCCCCTTGACAAACGGTACACGGTTGCCGCGGCGCCCGCCTCCTGCGCCACATATTTCTCCGCGTCGTTGAACCTCTCCCACACGACGATCACGGCGAACGCCAGGAGCACCGCATACAGCACTCCAAGCGTCGCGAACTTGAAGCCCGCGACCTCGTTGTTGGTGCTGAGCCTGTCCAGGCTCACATAGCGTCGAACAATCACCGGGCCGGCCATCGCGACGAGCGTCGTAATCCCGACCATCAAGGTGCCGGACAACCATAAGGAATGGGTGGTCAGAAACAACATGTCGGGTCGCCGGATTTGAGTCTCGCCCGAAAGAGCGAAGCGCTCTGAAACCGTCGGTGGGATTCAATAGGGCAGGTCAGTTGCAAGCACGTTCAGATTCGATCAGGACCTCGCGCTGCAGGGTACTCGAGAAGCAGAGGAGCCGGGTTGCTCGACCGGACGAACGACTACTGAGCGAGCTCAAACCACGGGGAAGGATTTGGTGGGCGCACAAGGATTCGAACCTTGGACCCGCTGATTAAGAGTCAGCTGCTCTACCAACTGAGCTATGCGCCCTTACGGTGCGGCGTCGCCGTCCCAAGAGACGGGCTCGATACCAAACCGGGGCAGGGGAGTAAAGGACGAATCCGGAAAGCTTTCGGCGGCCCAGACGCCCCTCCTGACGAGAATGAAGGCAAAACCTGCCGTGGCATGAGCCTCCGTCGCTACCGTTCATCGACGAGCGCCAGCACGCGCAAGGGACTTCCGGAGCCTTGCTCGATCTTGAGCGGCGCGGCGAAGATCACGGCACCGGTCGCTGGCAGTTGGTCGAGATTGCAAAGGCTCGCGAGGCCAAAGCGGTTCGCGCCATGCATGAGATTGTGCGCCGGGAAAGCCGGTTCGAAGGAGTGGGCTTGGCCCGCATCCGTGCCCACCGCCTCCACACCCCAACCATTGACATCGCGCTCTTGCGTGAGGAACCGCATGGCGTCGACATTCGGGCCGGGCACATGCGGACCATCCTCCTTCATGTTCAGGAATGCGGAGGGGTCGGTGCGCTTTGACCAGTCGGTGCGCATCAGGACCCAGCTTCCTTTTGGGATTTTGCCGTGTTTCTTCTCCCAGGCGAGAATGTGCTTCGGAGTGAGCAGGAATTTCTCGTCCTTGGCCGCCTCTTTCGAGCAATCGATCACGCAGGCGGGCGCCACGAAACGTTGCACGTCGATCGTGTCGGTGGCGCCGTCCTGATAATCCTTGCCCGAGACCCAATGGATCGGCGCGTCGAAATGCGTGCCCGTATGCTCCCCGCAAGAGATGTTGTTCCAGTACCAGGCCGGACCCTTGTCGTCGTAACGTGAGATTTGCGAGATCGAGAAGGGGCTCGACTGGGCGAAAGCGGGCGGAAGCTGGATGACCGCTGTCGAAGGCTTGAGCGTTTGCGTCAGATCCACGACGCGGATCTTGCGCTTCGCGATTTGCTTCGCGAGTTTTTCGAGAACTGCCGTCGTCATGATGTGTCTCCTCCGGGCGTTATCCTAACTTGGGCGGACGGCGCATCTCAACTGCCCGTCTCGATATGGGAGCGAACGTCATCAGCTTCGCCTGGCGAGGGCGGCATTGGGAGGCGAGGTCAGCGC
>NZ_JAFAVV010000318.1 GCF_019242285.1 Bradyrhizobium sp. | reverse complement strand
CTCGTACAGGCCGTCGATGATGTCGGGATCCACGAGCGCGTTCATCTTCATCCAGATCGCGCCGGGGCGGCCGTGCTTGGCATGGCTGGTCTCGCCGCGGATGTGCTCGAGCATGCGCTTGCGCAAGGTCAGCGGCGACACCGCCATCTTTTCCAGGTCGCTCGGCGCGGCATAGCCGGTGATGTAGTTGAACACCCGTGCCGCATCGCGCCCGATGGCCGGATCGGATGTGAAGTAGGACAGATCGGTGTAGATGCGCGCGGTCACCGGATGATAATTGCCGGTGCCGGTATGGACATAGGTCGTGAGGCTGCCGCTCTCGCGGCGAACGATCAATGACAGCTTGGCGTGCGTCTTCAGCTCGAGGAAGCCGTAGACGACCTGCACGCCGGCGCGCTCGAGGTCGCGCGCCCAGCGGATGTTGGCTTCCTCGTCGAAGCGGGCTTTCAGCTCGATCAGGGCGGTGACCGACTTGCCGGCTTCGGCGGCTTCCGCCAGCGCGCGCACGATCGGCGAGTTGTTGGAGGTGCGGTAGAGCGTCTGCTTGATCGCGACGACGTCGGGATCGCGTGCGGCCTGCTGCAGGAACTGCACCACGACGTCGAAGGATTCGTAGGGGTGATGGACGATCAGGTCCTTCTGGCGGATCGCGGCGAAGATGTCGCCGCCATGATCGCGAACCCGCTCGGGATAGCGGGGAACGTAGGGCGCGAACTCCAGGTCCGGCCGGTCGAGCCGCGTCAATTGCGACAGCTCGTTCATCGCCAGCACGCCCTCGACCAGGATGACCTCGTCGTCATCGGCGGACAGGGCCTGCTGCACGAACGCCCGGAGCTCGACCGGCATGGTGGCTTCGATCTCGAGCCTGATCACCGACCCGCGGCGCCTTCGCTTCAGCGCCGTCTCGAACACCCGCACCAGGTCTTCCGCCTCTTCCTCGATTTCGATCTCGGAGTCGCGAATGATGCGGAAGGCGCCCTGGCCGTTGACGTGGTAGCCCGGGAACAGCCGGCCGATGAACAGGCCGGTGGCCTGCTCCAGCGGGACGAGGCGGACTGCGCTGTCCTTGCCGGCGGGCAGGCGAATGAAGCGGTCGATCTTGCCGGGCATGCGGATCAGCGCGTTCATCGGCTTGCCGTCCGAGATCCGCGTGAGCTGCAGCGCGACGGTGAATCCGAGGCTCGGAATGAACGGGAAGGGGTGCGCAGGGTCGATCGCGAGCGGCGTCAGCAGCGGGAAGACATTGTGGAGGAAATGATCCTCGATCCAGGCCCGCTCGGTCTTGGTGACGTCGCGGCCGTCGACCAGCACGATGCCAACCTCGGCCAGCGTGCCGCGCAGGTCGCGCCAGATCGCCTGCTGGTCGCTCGCAAGCTGGGAGACCGTCTCGTTGATCAGCGCGAGCTGCTCGGAGGGCGTACGTCCATCCGGGCTGCGCTCCGGGATGCCCTCCCGGACCTGCGCCTTGATGCCGGCGACGCGGACCATGAAGAACTCATCAAGGTTGTTGGCAGAAATCGACAAGAACCGGACCCGCTCCAGCACGGGATGGCCGGGATTGACCGATTCTTCGAGCACGCGGCGGTTGAAATGCAGCCAGGAAAGCTCGCGATTGATGAAGCGTTCGGGGCTTGCCGCGATCCCTGGAACAATCGGCGCTTCGGCCGTTTCTTCATCTAATACAATGGTTTGTAGCGATTCCATGCGAGCTGGGTCCATCTTCGATCCGCCATTTGTGGCAACTAGCCGATCGCAATGCAACAATGTCGCCATCGGGTGACATCTTCCCCGACATGATGTTTCACACCTCGGCCGCGTCAAGCCCGTCGGCCGGTCGGTGGTACTCAAGTCTTGCCAAGCAATTCCGCTGCCAACGCGCGGCTCACCGCCCGGCCCCGTCGCAAACCTTCCGCGTCGAGCAGTCGAACCGCCCTTTGCACTGCAGCATAGGATCGTTCGAGCCGGGTCGCCAGATAACTGACCACCGACTCGTCTACCACAAGCTGGCGATCGGCGCAGAGCTTGATGATCAGGGCGCGGAACAGTTGATCGTCGGGCGCCGCCAGCGACACGACCGGCAGGGCGCGCAGCCGCGAGCACAGATCGCGCAGCTCGATCGCGAGCGCGGACGGCGGCTGACGCGCCGTGATCAGCAGATAGGCCTCGTGCTCCCGCGCCAGGTTGAGCAGGTGAAACAGGGCGCGTTCGTCGACGTCGGGCTCGCGCAGGTCCTCGACCACCAGCGCGCCGGTGGCGAGCGCTGCCGGCACATCCGCAGCCGTCAGCACGCGGGCGGCGGTGGAACGTGCGCCCGACTGCTCGGCCCAGATGGCGGCAAGGTGGCTCTTGCCGGAGCCTTCCGGCCCGACCAGAAGCAAGCTCCGGCTCGGCCATTCCGGCCAGGCCTCGATCAGGGCGAGCGCTGCGTCGTTGGCCGGTCCCTCCAGGAAATTGTCGCGTGTCAGGCTCTCCGCGTGCGGCAGAGCGAACGCAAGCTGACGAGGGTGAACGTGGCCTGCCACGAGGACGGCTCCATGCTGGCGCCGGTCATTTGGCGTCGATCGTACTCATATGCCGTACCCATTCCACGAGATAGAGCGATACGGAAGAGAGCGTCAGGATGGTGACGACGCCCATCAGCACCTCGTCATAGGGCATCGGCTCCAGTCCAAAGCCCAAGGAGGCCAATACCAGTGCCGCGAACGCCACCTGCGCCACGGTATTGAGCTTGGACACCATCAACGGCTTCATGGCCACCGGCTTGTCGAACAGCCATGACACGATCACGGCGGCGACGATCATGATGTCGCGCGAGACGACCAGGATCACGAGCCAGTGCGGAATGCCGCCGGAAATGCCGAGCGCGATGTAGATGGAAACGAGCAGCGCCTTGTCGGCGAGCGGATCGAGCATCGCTCCCAATTCGCTCGACATGTTGAAGCGCTTGGCGAGAAACCCATCGACGGCGTCGCTGACGCCGGCGATGACGA
>NZ_JAFAVV010000786.1 GCF_019242285.1 Bradyrhizobium sp. | reverse complement strand
CGATAGGACGCAAGCGCCTCGGCGTTGCTACCTCGTGCCCGAGCGACCTCCGCATTGACCCTTCCAAAGTCGAACAGCCGCCAACGGATGGCGCCACCGCCGGCTGGCTGGAACGCCTGGTTTGAAAGCAGATGGCTGCTCACCGTCTCGAACCCGAGCGCACCCGACAGGGAGAACTTGGGGTAGTAATCCGACAGTGCTGCGCCGATACGCTCGTTGGAAGCCAGAAGCCGACGCTCGGCAGCAATGACATCCGGACGTCGCCGCAACATCTCGGTCGGCTCATCGCTCGCGGGGATGGCTGGCACCGCGGGGATGGCGCGCACTTGGTTCAGCTCCCGAGCGTATGTCCCCGGTTGCGAGCCCATGAGCACGTCGAGCCGATTCAACTGTTGCTCGAGCCCGATCGACAGCGGGGGGACGCTCGCTCGGGCTTGTTTGAGCAGGGCTTCCGCTTGGGCGATCTCGCGTCCCGTCGCTGCGCCAGCGTCGTATCGCTGGTGAACCAGGTTCAGCAAATGCTCGTCGTCCGCAATCTGCTGTTGTGCCAGTGCCAGCCGAGACTGATAGCCCCGAATCTGCAGATAAGCATCGGCCGCGTCAGCCGCGACCGTAATTCGAGTCCCTGCATGGTTGGCCTCTGCGGCTTCGGCCTCTGCGCGAGCCGCACTGGCAGCACGCCGAAGACCCCCGAAGAGATCCACTTCCCAACTTGCCGAGGGGCCTACGGAGTAGTCGTGAATACCCCGTGTGTAGCCTGGGATGGTCGAGGCGACCGATCCGAATGCTCCCAGGGTGCTCTGGCGCTCATAAGTCGCCGAGGCATTGAGGTCAGCACTGGGCAACAGTGCTGCGCCGGCTCCTGCTGCTGCGGCCCGCGCCTGCTGCACGCGCCCGATGGAAGCGGCCAGATCCAGGTTCTGCGCCAGCGCGCGCTGTACCACTTCCGACAGCATGGGATCGTTGAAGCCAGTCCACCAAGTATCGAGTGATACGTTCGCGGAATCGCCACGAACGGCTGCCACTGGATTGTTATGGAAAGGCAGCAGATCGTCTTTGGGTTTGTGGTAGTTGGGGCCGACGGCGCAAGCCGCCAGCACCGTACTCAACAGCAAACTTCTTACGACCGTTGTCGTGAGGGTATAGATTGTGGGATTCATGACGGCCGCCTGTGTCCGTTGATTGTTGTCAAATCGTGCTGAGTCGTAACGGCGCGCTTCTCGGGGCGCTTTCTACGGATAAATGTGTAGAAAGCGGGCGTGAAGAGCAGGCCGAAGATCGTCACACCAAGCATTCCGGAGAACACCGCCGTGCCAAGTGACTGGCGCATCTCGGCGCCTGCGCCAGTCGCGACAGCCAGCGGAAATACTCCGAGGATGAAGGCGAAGGAGGTCATCAGGATCGGCCGTAGCCGCGTCTTCGCGGCAGAGGTCGCCGCCGCGTCGGCCGTATCGCCCTCGTGATCCTGCTTCTGCCGGGCGAATTCCACGATTAAGATCGCGTTCTTCGCTGCAAGACCCAGCAGCACGACGAACGCGATCTGCGCGAGGATATCGATCGGCATACTGCGCAGGCTCAAGCCCGTCGAGGAAGCCAAGAGGCACATCGGCACGATCAGGACAATTGCCAAGGGCAGCTTCCAGCTCTCGTATTGTGCCGCGAGCACCAGGAAGGCAAACAGTGCCGAAGCGGCGAAGATCACAATCGTCGGAATGCCCTGTTCCTTTTGTTGGTGAGACAGTTCCGTCCATTCGATATCGAAACCGGGCGGCAACGCATTCTTTGCAATCTCCTCCATCTGGTTCATCGCTGTCCCAGATGACACGCCGGCGGCAGCTGATCCCAGTACGTCGGAAGCGGGGTACAGGTTGTAGCGCGGCTGCCGGTAGGGCGTCGTCTGATACTTGAAGTGCGCGACCGTGCCGATGGGCACCATCTCGCCGCTCGAGTTGCGTACTCTCAGCCGCGCGATATCCTCCTGGTTCTTACGAAAGTCCTGATCGGCCTGGACGACGACCTGATAGGTGCGGTTCAAGTAGTTGAAGTCGTTGACATAGGCGGATCCAAGATAGAGCTGCAATGTCGAGAAGATGTCACTTGGTGTCAGTCCGACCTTCTCGGCTTTCTCCCGATCGATGTCCACGTACAACGACGGCGCGCCTGCGTTGTAGAGCGTGTAGACGCCAGCGAAGCTGGGATCCTTGTTCGCCGCGTTGACCAGTGCGGCCGTGGCAGCCGCCAGCTCCGCAGGGGTGTGGTCACCGCGATCCTCGACCATGAGCTTAAAGCCGCCCGCCGCGCCAAGGCCCTGCACGGCCGGAGGGTTGATGACGAGGATTGTGGCGTCTTTGATCCCTGCCAGCGCGGCTCGAACCCGGGGCAGCATCGTAGCGGCCGTGACTCCCGGGACGTGCTTTCCGTAAAGCGAGGGGAGCGAGTAGAAGATCGTGGCCACATTGGGCGCGATCGTCGAGGTCGTCACATCAAATCCGGTAACTGGTGAGGTGTGTTCGGTGCCCGGGACCTTCAGAACCAGGTCGTTCACATGTCGCAGGACCTCATCCGTGCGCTGCAGGCTCGAGCCCGGCGGCAGAATGATCACCACTGCTTGGTAACCGATATCCTGGTCCGGGATGAAGCCCGTGGGCATCCGCGACATCTGAACGCCCGCCAGTCCAATAAGGCCGAGATAGACAATACCGACGACAGCGGTGGCGCGAACGAGACGAGCGGTCATTCGGCCGTAGCTCGCCGACAGCCGCTCGAATCCGCGGTTGAAATAGCCGAATCCTGTCTTCAGCAGTCGAGCCACACCCCGCGGCTCGGCATGCGCGTCGTGAGGTTTGAGCAGGACCGCACACAAGGCTGGGCTGAGTGTCAGCGAAACGATGACCGAGATGATCGTCGACGCCGAGATCGTTACGGCAAACTGCTTGAAGAACAGTCCCGAGATGCCGCTGATAAAGGCAGCCGGGATGAAGACCGCGCACAGCGTCAGTGCGATCGCAATCAGCGCCGTTGACACTTCCTCCATAGTCTTGTGCGCGGCTTCTTTTGGCGCCATGCCGAGCGCCATGTTGCGCTCGACGTTCTCGACTACCACGATCGCGTCGTCGACGACGATGCCAACCGCGAGAATCAATCCGAACATCGACAGATTG
>NZ_JAFAVV010000635.1 GCF_019242285.1 Bradyrhizobium sp. | reverse complement strand
AAGCTCGATCTGCAACGTCGCGTGCCCGATCCTGTAGCTCTGCTTCAGCGTACGTGCGCAATCGATCAGGAAGGCGTCGCCGGGATGGCCGCCCGGCATCACGAGGTGACAGGTCATCGCCGTCTCCGTCGTGGAGATCGGCCAGACATGCAGATCGTGAAGGGCGGCGACGCCGGGCCGCTGCTCGAGAAAGCTGCGGACGGCGTCGACATCCGTGCTCTCGGGAGCGGCGGCCATCGACATGTCGAACGAGCTGCGCAACAGCCCCGTGGTGCTCCACAGGATCGCCGCGCAGATGACGAGGCTCATCACCGGATCCAGCCACAGCCAGCCGGTCAGGAGCGTGGCCGCCGCCGAGGCGACGACGCCGGCGGAGAGCGCGGCGTCGCCAGCCATGTGCAGGAACGCACCGCGGATATTGATGTCGCCATGCCGGCCGCCGGCGAACAACAGCGCGGTCGCACCGTTGATGAGGATGCCGATGCCGGCGACGATCATCACGGTGACGCCCACGATCGGCTCGGGGTCGCGCAGCCGCAGAATGGCTTCCCATCCGATCGCGCCGGTGGCGACCAGGAGAAAGACGCCATTGGCGAGGGCCGCCAGGATCGAAGAGCCGCGGAAGCCGTAGGTGAAGCGGCCGCTCGGCGCCTGCCTAGCGGCGACCGAAGCCGCCCAGGCCACCAGCAGTCCGAGCACGTCGCCGAGATTGTGGCCGGCATCGGCGAGCAGCGCCGTCGAATTGGCGAGATAGCCGTAGAAGGCCTGCGCCAGCACCAGCGCCGTGTTCAGCGAAATGCCGATCGCAAACGCCCGCCCGAAGCTCGCGGGCGCGTGGACGTGACCGCCACGGTGATCATGGACGTGCCCATGATCATGATGATGGTGACCATGATGATCGTGATCGCGGGATCGATCATTGTCGTTCGGCATGACAGCCCTTCCTTCGACCCTCACGTTGCAGTAGGCCACCAACCGCAAGTACTCTCGCGTCGGTGCCGTGGCAAGCGCGGCGGACCGAACGGCCTACGCCTGGCAGAGACACACGGCCTATATCCGCGGTGTCATCGCAACGTATCCGAGGAAGACGATGAAGAGACCGAACGCGCTGAGAATGGCTGTCACGCTCCTTGCCGCCATGGCGACCACGTCGGTCGATGCCGGAGCCTATCCGGACCATCCGGTCAGGATCGTGCTGCCGTTCGGCGCCGGCGGCGTCGCCGACGTCAGCGCGCGCATCGTCGCCGACAGGCTCGGCGAGCGTCTCGGCCAGCGCTTCCTGATCGAGAACATGCCGGGCGCCGGCGGCATCACCGCCGCGAAGTCGGTGATATCGGCGTCACCGGACGGCTACACGCTCGGCCTCGTGAGCAACGGAACCGCGATTAGCGCTGCGCTGTTCAAGCGCCTGCCGTTCGATGCAGCCACGGATTTCGAGATGATCTCGATGCTCGGCAGCTTCGACCTGGTTTTCGCGGTTGACGCCGCCTCGCCCTACAAGACGCTGGCCGACTTCATCACGGCCGCCAAGGCTGCGCCGGGCAAGCTCGACATCGGCACCGTCACGGTGGGCAGCACGCAGAACCTCGGCGCCGAGCTGCTCAAATCGGCGGCCGGCATCGACGTGCAGATCGTGCCGTTCCGCAACTCGCCCGACATCGTCGTCGGGCTGCTGCGCAACGACGTGCAGATGATGCTGGACTTTCCCGCTGCGGTGAAAGGCCAGGTCGACGACGGCAAGCTGCGACTGCTTGCGACCTCAGGGGTGAAGCGCTCACCCTCGATGCCGAGCCTCGTGACCGCGGCCGAAAGCAGCGTAAAAGACTATGAGGTGACGTCCTGGAACGGCCTGTTCGCGCCGCACGGGACGCCGCCGGCCATCATCGCCCAGCTCAACGCGACGCTGAAGGAGGTGCTGGCGGAGCCCGACATCAAACAACGCCTCAACGATCTCGGCATCGAGTCGCGGCCGAGCAGTCCCGAGGAGTTGATGGCGCTGTTCAAGGCCGATGTGAAGAAATGGGATGCCGTCATCCTCAAGGCCGGCATCGAGAAGAAATAGTCGGGAGGGAAGGAGATGCCTGGGCAGCCATTGTCCATCGCCATCGTCGGCGCCGGCATGGGCGGACTGGCCGCCGCCGCCACGCTGCGGCAGATCGGCGCCGACGTGCAGGTCTACGAGCAGGCGGCGCGCTTCGCGCGCATCGGCGCCGGCATCCAGATGATGCCGAACTCGATGAAGGTGTTGCGCCATATCGGCATCGAGCCGCGCCTGCGCGAGGTTTCGTTCGCGCCCTATTCACATCTCAACCGGATCGGCGACAGCGGCGAGATCACGCGCGAATTGCCGATGCCGGAAAGCCTTTATGATGCACCCTATCTGTGCATGCATCGCGGCGACCTGCACGACGCGCTGCTGTCGGCCGTCCCCGCCGATACCGTCCATACCGGCAAGAAGCTCGTTGGCCTCGATCAGGCGAACGGCGGCGTGACCTTAAGCTTTGCCGACGGCTCGCGGGCAGCCGCCGATGCCGTGATCGGCGCCGACGGCGTGCATTCGACGGTGCGGGAGCTGATCGTCGGCAGCGACGCCCCGGTACACAAGGGCCGCATCGCCTACCGCGCAGTGTTTCCCGCCGCACTGATGAACGGCAGGGACCTCGGCGCCTCGCGCACGAAATGGTGGGGGACCGACCGCCACATCGTGATCTACTACACGACGCGGACGAGAAGCGAGGTCTACTTCGTCACCAGCGTGCCCGAGCCGTTCGAGGGGCTCACCCGCGAATCCTGGTCGGCCAAGGGCG
>NZ_JAFAVV010000465.1 GCF_019242285.1 Bradyrhizobium sp. | reverse complement strand
GAGGGAGCCGCTTCCTTCCGTACTTTTGTCGTCGCCCACACCGGCGCGGTCCGTGGACGGTCGTTCTCATCCCACCAGCCTGCACGAGCACCCCGGCAACCCCCGGACGAGCATGACGCGGGGCACGCGCGACTGATTCGGGCCATATCATGGAGATGTGCTCCGCAAACCACAACCGCCGGCCAAGTTTCAACCCAAAGTGAGCGGTGGATTGCGGGGAAATCGACGAATCGACTAGACCGCCCGATGGGGCTGGGAAGCGGAGAGTAGAATGAGAGTCGCTTCCTTGGAGAGTATGTTGGTGGTGGCTACGCTGGTATCAGCCATCATCGTCTTGCTGTGGGGGATCAGACTCCTCTACGGCGCGTGAACAGGCAGGGTGCTGGCGTCGGATCAAATCTCCGCAAGAGACTTTCGGCAAGAGCATTTGCTTCCGCGGCGGCGGAAGCCTGCTGTTCCAGATCGCCGGCGCGGCGTTCGCCAGGCGCCGGATGCCTTCGTGCCGGAATCGGCAGTCGGCCCGATCGCATCGACCAGCGAAGATCGCCATTCATCCGTTCGGCCTGGAATGCTTCGATCGCCCCGCGGCGTCTTGGCAGTCGCGTTGGAGAAAAGAGTCATTGCGACGCAGCAAGACGCACCGCTTTTCGAAAGTAGTTGACGGCGAATCCAACGCGGCTCAAAACAACCGGAGTCATCACCCATGAGTATTGAGCTCGGCGCCCGGCCTTTCGCACAGTTGCGCAAGCCGCGGGTAAGCATTTGGTTTAAGACTCTCATGCATTTCAGCTTCTATCTGATGATCGCAGCGCTGATGATTCTGGGCGTCGAGGTCGTCTATGCGCTCTATCAGTTGGCCGGGCTGTTCTTGTGAGCGCGAGGCGATGCAGCGGAGGTATTCGGCACGACACCAAGCCATGACAGCCGCAGCCTTAAGCTTTCGGGCGATGCTGAAGCGGCTCGCCGACCTACGAGCGCGTGGAACCTAACCGGCAAGCTGTGAGCCCGCGCGGCCCGACATATATTGAAATATTGAAAACAAAAACCCCGCCGGCAACATGCGAATTGCCGACGGGGCCTTGGTGCTCTTGCCTCTCCAACACGACGACAATTGTCGGGCACCGACTTCGTTCCTCAGGGCCTCAATAATACCGGTCGTGCGTATGATCACGTTCTCAGGGGTTCCCGGTTCCCCGTGCCCCGATCGAAACTCGACCGCTCACCGCAACCATCGAGCATTTCTCGCGTTTGTTCTCCGACGTGTTCGAGATGGAGGAATGCGCATGCAGAAGACTCTGGCTGTTCTGGCGACCGTTGGCACGGTTGCGACGTCGGCCATCATGGCGCCCGCGCCGGCCGAAGCGCGCGGCATCGGCCCTGGTCTCGCGTTCGGTCTTGCGGCCGGCGCGCTGACCGCGGGCGCGATCGCAGCGAGCCATCCGTATTACTACGGTTACGGCTATGGGCCGGGCTATTACGGCTATGCGCCAGGCTACTATGGCGGTCCGTCCTACGCCTACTATGGCGGCGGGCCGTACTATCGGCCCTACTACTATCACCACCGCTATTGGCGCCACTGGTGACCAATGCAAAAGCCCGGCGTCAGCCGGGCTTTTCGTTGGCGGCAGGACCGGCGCAATCAGCTCGGCATCACCATGACGATATCGGCTCGCCGACGCGTACGCGCTGCCAGACCTTTGCAAAGTACTCCTCGCGCTCGCGTTCGAACTTCGCCTGCGTCGCGCGGAACTTCGCCACACGCGCGGCGATCTCCTCGCGCTCCTGCCTCAGGCGTCCAATCCGTTCCTGTTGCTCGCTCATGCCAATCCCCTTGTCGCGAATCGCTCGGTCGGAATGCACGCATCAGCGTGCCGATTGGGGCGCGATTGAGGAGAGCCCGGGATGGACGTCGGCAGCCGCGAGGTGAAGTCCCCGATCCCTGCGCGGCGCCATTCGGTCCCGATGTCGTCAACCCGTAAAGTCACGGGGACGAGGCCGCGCATGCCGTGCTAGGAAGAAGGCCGTCGGTACGGGTGGATCGTCCTGAATGATAGTGTCGGATCTTCGCAGCGGGGTGGAGCAGCTCGGCGACATGATCGCCAAGGCATCCGTTATCGTTCCCTTCACCGGCGCCGGCATCTCGACCGAATGCGGCATTCCCGATTTTCGTTCGCCGGGGGGATTGTGGACGCGCAACCGTCCGATCCCCTTCGACGAATTCGTGGCGAGCCAGGAGGCGCGCGACGAATCCTGGCGGCGTCGCTTCACGATGGAGCCGACCTTCAAGGCAGCGAAGCCGGGGCGCGGTCATCGCGCGCTCGCCTCGCTCTATCGCGCCGGAAAGGTGCCTGCGATCATCACCCAGAACATCGACAACCTGCATCAGATGTCGGGCTTCGCGGCCGCCGACGTGATCGAGCTGCATGGCAACACCACCTATGGCCGCTGCATCGGCTGCGGACGCCACTACGCGCTTTCCTGGGTGAAGATGCGATTCGACGCCGACGGCGCCGCGCCCGATTGCATCGACTGCAGCGAGCCGGTGAAGACCGCCACCATCTCGTTCGGACAGGCGATGCCGGAGGACGCGATGCAGCGCGCGGCCGAACTCGCACAGAGCTGCGACCTCTTCATCGCCATTGGATCGTCGCTGGTCGTGTGGCCGGCCGCCGGCTTCCCTCTGATGGCCAAGAATGGCGGGGCGCGGCTCGTGATCATTAATCGTGAGCCTACCGAACAGGATGAGCTTGCGGATTTGGTCATCCGGCACGATATTGGCGAGACGCTTGGGCCGTTCGTCGGTAATTGAACAACTAAAGTGGAATTGATTCGGACCTATGCAACCCTGTTCATAGATTCCGCCAATTTTGTTTTTTTTGTATGCGACGTGGCCGGGGATGTTATCTTTTGATACGAGAGATTCGCGCGGCGTCGTCCATCAGTAGTTGCCGATGTGCGCTGGTTCTGGAACCGCTATGGGCGTAGCGGCCGCAATGATGTGTGAGGGTCCGGGTTTATGGGGTCGGACGGATTTGAGTCGAAAAAACTAGGGGTTCCGCTATCCGGAAGCTCCGCTTCGAACCGCTTGGCGACAGGCGATTTCGCAGGGGGACCTGGGCGTGATCCGGCGGTCGATGCGGTATCCGGCATCGGCGATACAGCCAATCTCATCGAGATAGCCGGGACCATCAAATGGTTCGACGCCTCGAAGGGGTATGGCTTCATCGTTCCCGACAACGGATGGCCGGACGTACTTTTGCACGTTACGGTGCTTAGGCGCGACGGCTACCAGACCGCCTATGAGGGCGCGCGGGTCGTTGTCGAATGTGTGCAGCGCTCGAAGGGCTATCAGGCCTTCCGCATCGTCTCGATGGATGAATCGACAGCGATCCATCCGGCGCAGATGCTGCCACCGCGCACCCATGTCAGCGTCACACCGACCAGCGGGCTGGAGCGTGCGCAGGTGAAGTGGTTCAATCGGCTGCGCGGTTTTGGCTTCCTGACCTGCGGTGAGGGAACGCCCGACATCTTCGTGCACATGGAGACGCTGCGCCGCTTCGGCATGACCGAGCTGCGGCCAGGTCAATATGTGCTGGTGAGGTTCGGGCCCGGCTCCAAGGGCATGATGGCCGCGGAGATCCATCCCGAGACCGGCTCTCCGGTGGCTTCGCACTGATCCTTGATCGACGCAGAGCTGTGCAGCAGTCGCGCCGCGGTTGACGCCGCGCCGCCTTGCTGCGGAAGCCTCGAGCGTGTATCGACGTCGGCGGAACGGGGTATAGCGCAGCCTGGTAGCGCGGCAGTTTTGGGTACTGCAGGTCGTTGGTTCGAATCCAGCTGCCCCGACCAATTACCCCGTTGAATCTCCTAGCTTTCTCCAAGAGATCTGACGCGCGTTCTGTCGTCGTTCAACCGACTCGCCGCCGGCGCAGCCCCACCGATTGGCGGCTTCCCGCCACTGGCATCAGCTATTTCGGCGAGCCGTAATAGTCCAACGTCATGCCGCTCACTTGGCATGACAGGGCGGAGAGCCCGGTGCTCATGCTGAAGCCGCTCGCATGGGGAAATTGTCGCGTGTTGTACTCGTAGAACACGGCCGGCATGTTCTGGCCGCCATCGAAGGACACCACTCCCAGGTAGAGCCGCAGCTTGTTGACCTGGGTCGCTTCTCCTCCCGGGCAGATGAATGAGCAGGCCAGGCCGCTCGGGCAGGAGTAGTCCCACTGGGAGATCGTTTTCGCAAATGGGAAGTGAGGCCCGGGGTCGGTTGGCCCAGGCCCGTTTTGAGCCCTGGCGATGTTCGAGAACAGGCCAGCCAACAGGACTCCAAACAACGATGCCGCCCGCGACATAGGCGTCCTCCGATGGGACGGTCATCATTAGCATTTTTGCTTGAAGATTTGAACTCAAGCGGGCGCACGACCGCGCTCATCGACGATGAGGACGATGTTACCCGTCAGCGGATCAAGATCAGTCCAGTCACATCGCTCAGCCGGAAGAGAACAGCGATCTCAGCCCGGCGCTTGACCCGTCGCGACGCGCGGCGGCGCCATCCTGAAATGCCGTTTGGCGATCGCGACGATCTCGCGATCGGAAGGATGATCGGCGGCCTCGACCGCGACGATCCGCTTGCCGATGTCGGGGTGCTGCTCGCGGAGAAATTTTGCCAGCTCGGTCTTGGCGCCGGCCGGCCCGAGGATGAGGATCTCGCCGGCATCGCGAAGCGCGCTCGTCACATCCTCCAGAAAATGATGGTCCGGGCCGGCATGCCCGCTGCCGGTCGAACCGGCCTTGTGATGCAGATGCCGAGTCGGCAGATGCGGATGCAGCGCGATCTCGTCCGCGCCGGAAAGCCCGATATGGAAGATGCGGGCCTCGCGGTGATCGAGCCAGACGACGGCATGGAAGTGGTGGGTGGTCATCGCTGTTGTCCTCCTCGAAAACGAGTGGGCGCCCCGCAACCGTCAGCGCGCATGTGAGGTGCGTTTATTGCGGCCGCAAGCGGTTCCCTTGATCAGCTCAACCGGCTCGACCTTCGGACGGCTTGGCGGGGCGGCCGAGCGCGAATTGGCCGACCGGCCCTTCGGCGTAGAATGCAAGCCTCGTCATCTGCTCGAACAGGTCGATGTTGTGGGTGCCGATCGCGCAGCCGCCCAGGGCCATATTCGCCGCCATCAGGTAGAACGTCTGCAACAGCGCGCCGACATCCTTGAGGATCAGCGAATAGGCGATCGAGGTGTATTTCCAGGAGGTCCGGCCAAACCGCGCGGCGATGGTGATGAGGACTTGCGGCGGACCGGGCGCGTCCATCGCGAATTCGGCGGCGTGGAGCATGGCCTGCAGCGGCTCGTCCTTCGCCGGGATCCGCGTCAGCGCATGGGCATCGGCATCGTAGTGATAGAAGCCGCGCGGAAGATCGGCGCAATGGCCGACCGCGAGGTAGAGCTCGAGCGGATAGGCGCTGCCGGCCGAGGGGTAGGGCCGTCCGGTGAAGTCGACGACCGGGCCGCCGCCGTCTTCATCGATCGGACTTTGCCAGTGCGACAGCACGCGCGCGGTGCCATCGAGGAATTGCGCCAGTTCGGCGAGGGTGATCGGGGCCTGTGCGTCGAACTCCCGCACCGAGTGGCGCTCGCGGAACAGCGCCGCGACCGGGGAGGGCTGCGCTTCGAATTTCGCGAGGTCGATGGCCGGCCCGGGCCACGCCGGCCGCGCCGAAGGCAGCGGTGCGATCACATCCACATGCGGATAGGCGCCGCCGAACGGATTGGCGTGGCGGCCCTCGGCGCTGCGGGCGTGAAACAGGAGATCATGGAAATCGAACAGGATGAGGTCGCTGTCGCCTTCGTCCCATCTGAGGCCTTCGGTTTCCGGCGCGACCTTGAACAGGATGTCGCAATCGATGAGCAGCGCGATCAGCGCGTCGCCGGGGAAGCCATCACTCTGCCGAAGCCTGCCGAGCTTCTGCGGCCTGGCCAGCGTGACCAGGGCTGCCGCGACGGCCTGATCTCCGATCCGGAACAGCGCCTTTGCGCGCGGCGATTCCAGCACCAAGGCGTCGCCGCGCCGTCGCAGATAGGCGAACCGCGACAGCGCGAGCGTGTCGGTAGCGGCAAGCTTCGGCAGGCGCGGCCAATAGTCCCGCGTTTGCGGTTCGATCGCGACGATATCGGCGTTCTCGCCGGCGCGCCCGAGCCGATATTCCACAAATCCCAGTTGAGCGAGCTGCCGCACCAGATCATTGACCTCCCGGTTGGCGCGGCCGCTCTTGGCCAGCCACCCCAATGGCACGCCGGTCCGGAGATCGACGGCGCCGGCCTCGGCCTCAGGGCCAAATCTCCCGAGCTCCATCGGATAGCCATCGACGCTCGCCAGGATGCTGCCATCCGCGCGGGCCTGCAGCGTCACACGCTCGTTCAACCGGGCCAAGAGGTCCGGCGGCTCGTCCTTCCGCGGCCTGATCTTCCGCTTCTGCTTTCGCGCCGCGCGCAAGGAGCTCGCTCTTTTCACGTGTGCGGCATGAACTGCGTCAGCTCCTCCTCTTTGAGGGGACGCTCCAGAAGTCCCATCTTGACCGGAATGTCGTAGAGCCGCCCCGGCCCAAACCGTCGATAGAAGTGCCGCAGGCCCGGAACCAGCACCCGCACCACGGGCACGCCGACGTCAGGCCGCGTGTGGTCGAGCACCAGGAAATCGTAGCCCGCGCGCCTTGCGACCTCGACACAGGCGTTGACCTGGTCGCGGGTGTTGTCGTGCAGTGGAATGCCTTCCGCAGGCGGAATGACGGGATGGGCGGCCGGGTGCAGGAACGGATAGCTTTCGAGCTTGAGCGGCGTCACGCCGTCGAGCGTGGGCTTCTCGCCGCTGCCGCCACCCATCATGCCGATCGAGAGGAACTGGCTCAGCTCGGTCATGGCGCGCAGCAGCGCGATGCGGCGGTCGAAATGCGCGCCGGAGCCGAACTCGATGTTCTCGTGGCCGTCCTGCATCCAATGCATCACGGCGACATAGGTGGGAATGCCGAGGTCGCTGGTGACGTCGAGCACCCAGATCTTGCGGCCGAAGTCGGCGAACTGCTTGCGGATGTCGCGCACGTAGGAATCGTCGAAATGGTCGAGGTCGAGCTCGGCGCGTTGCAGGCGGTTGTACCACCAGATCGCATAGGCATCGCGCTCGACCAGCTCGAGGAAGCCCTGGACGATCGCCTCCTCACGGGTGTTGCCGGCGGCGCAGCCGTTGGTGTCGGTGTGGAAATGGATGGGGCCGCCGCCATGGAAGAAGTACAGGAGCCCGGTCGGCAGGTGCACGAAGCGCTTGTCGCGCAGCGACCAGGTCGGCGACCACTCGATGCTGTCATTGGGATCGACCGGATCGTTGACGGCCTGGTTGTCCTCCGGCTGCGGGATGTGGCGGTTGGCGAATTGTCTTTCGCTGTAGAGCTGCACGTCGTTGGGGAGGATCGCCTCGCCCGGCTCGAAATCGGCGAAGCGGCGCGTCATCCGGATTTCGTCGCCCTGGAAGATGCCGGAATAGCGCTCGATCGCTTCCATCAGCGCGCTGGCCTCGGCCTGCTCGGCGGTCGACCCTTTGCCGAAACTGCCGCCGGCGAGCCCGGCGCGGAGCTGATCGACACTATGGGCCGGGCCGGAGAAGTTGTGCTGCGCGAAGAAATTGGTGTTCATCGGCAGGTCGGCCTCGATCCGCTCGAGCTTCTTCACCACGCCGGTCAGCGGGCTCACATGCTTGCGGTGGCGCGCCACGGTGGCGCGCGAGGTCACGGTGCGATAGCCGCCGCTGGTCATGATGAGCTTGGTGCCTTCGACGAGCTCGATCGGCTGCGGCATCCGGCGCGGGTTCTGCAATTTCTTGTTGCCGCAGGTCGGACATTGCGGGCGCTTGGCGACGTAGTGCCTGGCGGTGGTCGCACCCATCAGGTCGAAGCTCGCGATATGATCGACAAGATCGGTGCGGAAGTCCGAGGCGATCGCCTTGGCGATCTCGAGTGCGGCGAACTGGATCGCGTTCTGGCCGAGGGAGCCACGCGCGAGCGGCGAGGCCGCGACGGGGTGCGCACCGGCGCGATCGAGAAAACCCCTGATCTCGCGGTTGCGGATCATGCGGTCGAACAGGCAGGTCCAGCAGGCGGTCTGGCCGGGCCTGAAAACGGGCCCGACCAGTGGAAACACGCCGGAAGGCTGCACGATCAGCCAAGGCGTCCTGTCGGCGACGCGCTCCCGGTTCAACGCGGCGAGCTGGCGCTCGAGATAGTCGTTGACCAGGGTAATGGTCAGATCCGGCGCGCGCTTCACCACATTGACGCCGAGATCGCCCAGCGCGGCGCTCATCTCCTTGGCGCCCTCGACGTCGATCGCTTCGATCCGCACGCGGCAGGCGGCGAGATTTTTCTCCGCGGTCTCCGGCGGCAGCCCGAGGCTCGCCCAGTAGCCGGCGACTGCGTCAGTGGATGTGTAGGTGGCCGGCACCACGTAATGCCGCTCGATCATCCGCCCGATCGCTTCCTCGACCTTGTCGACAGGGAAGCTTTTCTTCAGGGCATCGACCAGCTGCGGCGCGCTCTTGCCGCCCTTGCCGATCAGAGTCGCGAGCGCGCAATAGAGCGCGCCATGCAGGAAGAACTTGCGGTCCTCGGAGTACAGGCACACGACATCATTCGGCAGCAGATAGGCCGCGAAATTCGGCGCAAATTGCAGGGCGCTCGCGGCCGGTCGCTTCGGGCTGGTCTTGCGATCAACGTTCGTCGTGTGGGCACGCATGGTCTCTCTGCCATTTGTGGAGGAGCTCGTGGTCTTCCGTCGTCATCGGGTGTCCTGATCCACGGCGGCGCGCTAACATGGCCGGACTGTCTTGGGAACCCCGGCAGAGCGCGCCAGCGGCACGTCGCAGAAGTGCCGTGAAGCAGACATGAAACAGCCGGGCCGACATTGTCGAACCCGGCCATGAGGATCGTGCTCGTTGCGGCCGTCGGCGCTCAGCAGAGGCGGCAGATGCCCCAGGATGCGCAGCAGGAGCCGCAGCCACAACCGCCGCAACCGCAACCGCGGCAGCCGCGACAACCACGGCAGCCGCAACCGCGGCCACCACAACCGCGGCAACCACAGCCGCGTGCGACCTGCACGAAATTGCCGGTATTTTCCTTGTCGAAGAGATGGAAGGTCGCCAAGCTGACGTCGGCGATTTCCTCCTCACCCAGCGTGATCGTCGCCTGGGTGGGGGAGAAGTTCAACGCCTGTGTCGTATCCGCACTCGGCATGGCCGAAGCGGAAGCGCTTCCCGCAAGCGAAAAAGTCAAACCGGCAGCACCGAGCGCCGGTACGGCGGCTTTGGCCACAGTCTTCCTTCTAGAAGCCTGCTTCACTCGTGACATCGTCGCATCCTCCATACCTGGTGGGTGTAATTGAGATTCCAGCCCTTGCAATCTTACGCAAAGCGAGTCGTCGAGGCAAGATCGGACTGGTCACTAACGCGTTGTTCTATATTCAGTTTCTATTCATCTTGATGAATGACATTGATGCATTCGCGCAAGCTTTTGGCCACAGTCTCGACGTAGCTGCAGCGCAGCGCGGGACGTTGCGCGATGCAACGTCGCATCTGTTTCTTCGTCAAGTGAGGCCTGGATGGTCGACCACCCAAACCGATTTGCCTGGTACGAGTTGTTGACGACGGACACAGCCGCGGCAAAGGCGTTCTATTCCAATGTCCTCGGCTGGCAAGCGTGCGATGCGTCGACGCCGGAATTCGGCTATGACCTGTTCACAACTCAAGATTGTCCGGTCACGGGACTGATGGAACTGCCCGAACAGGGCAGGAGGCAGGGCGCCACGCCGCGATGGGTCGGCTATGTGGCGGTCGAGAACGTGGAGGCGGCCGCCGAACGGCTCAAGCGGCTGGGCGGGACGGTCTATGTTCCGCCGACCCGGACCAATATCGGCCGCATTGCCATCGTCGCCGATCCGCAGACCGCACCGTTCGCCCTGATCGGCGAGCCGACCATTGCCGGCGTCTCCCTCCAGGCTGCCGGCCCGGAGGCCCACGCGCCCGGTCGGGTCGGCTGGCACGAGCTCCTGGCTGCCGACGGAGCCAAGGCCTTCGGCTTCTACCATGAGCTGTTCGGCTGGGAACGGTCCAATGCCGGCCACGGGCCGGTGCAATCCTATCATGCCTTCGCCGTGGACGGCCGCACCGTCGGCGGCATGTTCACCAAGCTTGCGGGCACGCCGTTCTCGTTCTGGCTCTATTATTTCGATGTGCCGGACATGGCACATGCGCTGGCGCGGCTGAAGGCGGCCCGCGGTCAGGTCCTGCAAGGCCCGAGCGCATTGCCCGACGGGAGCTGGATCGTCCGCTGCACCGATCCGCAAGGCGCGATGTTCGCCTTGCAGGGGCCGTCCAGCGAAGCAATCGAGGAGCAGGCGCCGAAGCTCGGCTGGTCCGCCGAATGGGGCGGCTTCGCCTCGAAAGGCCGCGTGGTCGTCAAACCGCCGGCGAAGCCGAAGCGCTAGCCGACGCCGCGGCGCTCGCAGTTGCCTTCGGAGGCGCCGGTTTCGACGCCGGCTTGTCCTGCCGTTTCGACCAGGAGATGTAATAGGCCACCGTCGTCATGATCGCGATCCCGGCGACGCTGACCAGGATCTGCGCGAGCACCGAGCCCGAACTCAACAACAGCGTGAAATGCGCGACGAAGGACAGGAAGACGCCGACGCAGAACACGGCCAGCGACTGCTGGCCGCAGACGATCGCGGGATCGAACACCTTCCACTCCAGCCCCGGCCAGGTCTTCGGCACGAAGCGGACCACGAGCATCGCGATGACGATGAAGTGCAGGAAGCGATAGGGCGCCATGAAGGTCTTGTCGTTCGGATTGAACGCCGCATAGAGCCAGTGCGGAAACATCGCCGCGAGATCGGGGAAGCGGCCGGCCATCGTCATGACCAGCGCGAAGATCAGGTAGGCGATGCAGAAATAGAGCGCGATGCTGGAGTTGATGATCGCGGAGGCCCGCCTGGCGCCGCCGAGCGCGCACCACGAGCCGAAGATGAACAGCACCTGCCAGCAGTACGGGTCGAAGTACCAGGCACCGGCCGGATAGGCCGCGAAATTCCAGCCGAAATAGCGCGCCGCGAGCCACAGCAGGATCGAGGCGGCCATGGTCAGGTCGGGCTGGCGCAGCATCAGCCACAGCACCGGCGGGAAGAATCCCATCAGCACGATGTAAAGCGGCAGCACGTCGAGATTCACCGGCTTGAACTTCAGGAGCAGGCCTTCGCCGAGCGTCTGGGTGGCGTGGTCGACGAGGCCCGCCACGTTGAACTCGTTGATGATCTCCGAATCGCCGAAGCGCTGGGCGAGAAAGCTGATCGCGACGATGTAGATGACGAACAGGATGATGTGGGCCACGTAGAGCTGCCAGACCCGCTTGGTCAGGCGGGTGGCGCCGACGATGAAGCCGCGCTCCAGCATCATGCGCGCATAGACGAAGGAAGCCGTGTAGCCGGAAATGAAGACGAACAGATCGGCAGCGTCGGAGAATCCGTAGTTCCGGGTCGTGACCCAGTTCACGATATTGTCCGGGATATGATCCAGGAAGATCGCCCAGTTCGCGATTCCGCGGAACAGGTCCAGACGGAGGTCACGTCCTTTGTCGGGTAGCGTCGCGTTGATTTTCATGGCGGACCGTTTCGAACTCAAGCGTTGGCGAGAAACGTCTGGGAAAGCTTCCTGGTCGGAATTGTCATGCCGCTGCATTGAGATTGTCACAGCGCGGCACAATGACTATACCGATCAAGATAAAGCATCCGCGACCGGAATCACCGGCCAAGGCGTCTTCGAACCGATTTTGTACGTTTCCGCCGCGCGCTTCAATATCGCATTCCGGGAGGATCCGCCTTTCATGACCGCACGCATCTTCAAGCCCGCCAAGAACGCGATGCAATCCGGCAGGGCCCAGACCCGGGAATGGCAGCTCGACTACGAGCCGGAGCAGCCGCAGGCGGTCGAGCCGCTGATGGGCTGGACCTCCTCCGGTGACATGAAGCAGCAGTTGACGCTCCACTTCCACACCAAGGAGGAGGCGGTAGCCTATTGCGAGCGCAAGGGCATCTCCTACCAGGTGATCGAGCCCAAGCAGTCGGCGATCCGGCAGATCGCCTATGCCGACAATTTTGCGTTCCGGCGCGGCGAGCCCTGGACGCATTAGCGCTCCAGGCATGACTTGCCCGCCCAGACGTCGCGGATTCGAAGATTGATTGATCATTTCAAGAATTCGGCCAGTCCCCGTTCGGAAATCGGCACGCGGCGGAGCTCGACGTGTGCGACCTTCGATTCCGCGGGCGGCCTGCCCGCGGTGCGGAGGTTCGCCATGTCGCAACTCGCCCAGATGCTGAAATTCGCTCTTGCAATCGCGCTTTGCGTGCCGGGGGCGGCGTTCGCCGATGAGCTCACGACACCGGGCGATGCAAATAGCCTGGGATTCTCGGCCGCGCGCCTGGCGCGGATCGCGCCCTGGTATCAGGCGCGCTTCGAGTCCTTCTCGCCGTCGGATGGCCTGTTGCCTGGCGCCGTCGTCGCGATCGCAAAGGGCGGCAAGCTGGCCTATCTGCAGGCCATCGGATTCCAGGACCGTGCCAAGACGATCCCGATGAAGACGAATTCCATCTTCTGGATCGCCTCGATGTCCAAGCCGGTAACCAGTGTCGCGGCCATGATCCTGGTGGACGAGGGCAAGCTCGATCTCGACGCCCCCGTGGCCCGGTATCTGCCCGAACTTGGGGAGATGCGGGTCGCGTTCCAAAAGACTGATGCGGCCACTGGCCACGCGGAATACGGGCTCGATCCAGCAAAACGCCCGATGACGGTCCGGGATCTGCTGCGCCATACGTCCGGCCTCGTCTATCCGGAGCTGGATTTTGCCTATCCGGAACGGGGCCTTCTAGACACGGCCGCCGATTCTGGGATTCGGACGATGCATATGCTCTATGGCTGGAAGGCCGTGTTCAGGCGCGACAAGACCTTGGCGGATTTCGTGTCCAGCCTGGCCGGCCTGCCGCTCGCCCATCAGCCCGGCGAGGTCCATGAATATGGCTGGAGCGTCGACGTGCTGGGCCGCGTTGTCGAAGTGGTGTCCGGTCAGTCCTTCGACCAATTCCTGCAGGGCCGCATCTTTGCGCCGCTCCATATGGTCGACACCGGCTTCTATGTGCCGCAAGACAAACTCGGCCGCCTTGTGGATTCTCCCATGCCGGAACGGCCGCCGATCTGGGATGTCACGACGCCGCCAAAGCTGTTTTCGGGTGGCGGAGGGCTGGTTTCGACCGCGCCTGACTATCTCCGCTTCTGTCAGATGCTTCTGAACGGCGGCGAGCTCGATGGCGTGCGCGTGCTCAGCCCGCAGGCGGTGAAGCAGATGACGACGAACGCGCTGCCGGCCGGCACGCGCATCTTTGGCGGCGACGAGGTGGGCGCCCGTGCCGGAACGACCTTTGGGCTTGGCTTCGGCATCCGGATCGATCCGGTGCAGAGCTGGATTCCGGGCGCGGTCGGAAGCTTCTCCTGGGCTGGATTGTGGGGCACATATTTCTGGGTCGATCCGGG
Organism: Bradyrhizobium sp.; assembly: GCF_019242285.1. GTDB lineage: Bacteria > Pseudomonadota > Alphaproteobacteria > Rhizobiales > Xanthobacteraceae > Bradyrhizobium. The sequence continues at coordinate 2,273 of NZ_JAFAVV010000465.1, read as the reverse complement.
GGAGCAATTGATCGGGCTGCAGATGATTCAGGCGACACCTGGCAGCAAGGGGCGCCAGGCACTCCTGTATTCGGGGATTAATCATCTGGCCTATGGCGCCTTGGCGATTCCCGAGCCGTCCTCTTCCGCGCGGTTGCCGATGATTCCAAGCCCCGAATCGCTCGCCGATTTTGTCGGGACCTATGACTTCGGCGGCTCGGTGAGCTCGCGTGACGTGCAGGGTCTGACCGATGGCAAGACCGGATGGCTTGGAATCGGCAACTTCGTCGCGATGGAGCAGGACGGGCTGAGGATCAACAAGCCTAACCCTGGCGGCGGCCCCGCAACCAAGGCCGGTGTGAGGGCGGGCGATCTCATCACTGAAATCGACAATGCGCCGCTCAAGGGCCTCTCGCTCGCCGACGTCCTGGCGAGGCTGCGAGGACCGGCCGACACGACGATCAAGATGAAGATCATCCACGAGGGGCAGGACGGCGCAAGCGATCTCAGCGTCGTCAGAGCCGACCGCCGCGCCAACGCGGTCCGGCTTCAGCTTCGCGTCGAGCAGGGCAAGCTCGCAGCCGAAGCGACGGGGGCCTGGCCGATCCTCGAATTCGAGAAGGGCAAGGTGACGCCGCTCGTGGCGATATGGGCCGACGAATTCACCGTCGACGACGACGATCACACCCGAATCGCTTTCGTCAGGGATGCGGCAGGCAAGGTCTCCGAACTCGTCCTCAATCCCGGACCTTGGGAGCAGAAAGCGGCGGTGATCGCGGTGGGGCCGAAATAGGGTTGCCTAAAGCTGTGGCATGGTGACACCATGGCTCGGCCCGCCGCGTCGGCGACGGCGCGTCTCAAAGCCCTGCCGGAAACCAATGCCGCTTCATTCCAGCATCGACTCCGCCTCATCCGATTTCGCGCGCAATGCGGAGGCCATGCGCGTGCTGGTCGCCGAGCTCCGCGGCAAGCTCGAGCAGGTGGCGGGCGGGGGTGGCGAGGCATCGCGCGCCCGGCATGTCTCACGCGGCAAGATGCTGGCGCGCCAGCGCGTCGACCTGCTGCTCGATCCCGGCACCGCGTTCCTGGAGCTGTCGCCGCTCGCCGCTCACGGCCTCTATGGTGGCGACGTGCATTCGGCGAGCATCGTCACCGGGGTGGGGCGGATCGCAGGGCGCGAATGCGTCATCGTCGCCAACGACGCCACCATCAAGGGCGGCACCTATTACCCGATGACGGTGAAGAAGCATCTGCGCGCGCAGGACATCGCGCGGCAGAACGATCTGCCCTGCATCTACATGGTGGATTCGGGCGGCGCCTTCCTGCCGATGCAGGACGAGATTTTCCCCGACGAACGGCATTTCGGCCGCATCTTCTTCAACCAGGCGCAGATGTCTGCGGCCGGCATTCCACAGATCGCGATCGTAATGGGATCCTGCACGGCAGGCGGCGCCTATGTGCCGGCGATGTCGGACGAGAGCATCATCGTGCGTAACCAGGGCACGATCTTCCTGGGGGGGCCGCCGCTGGTGAAAGCCGCGACCGGCGAGGTTGTCACCGCTGAGGAGCTCGGCGGCGCCGACGTGCATTCGCGCCAGTCCGGCGTTACCGATCACTATGCCCAGAACGACGCGCATGCGATCGGGATCGCGCGGCGGATCGTAGGGACGCTCAAGCCGAAGGCGCCGCCCGTGCTCAACATGTGCGAGCCGCGTGAGCCGTTGTTCGCGGCGGAGGAAATCTACGGCGTGGTGCCCATCGACGGACGCAAGCCGTTCGACGTCCGCGACATCATCGCGCGGATCGTCGACGGTTCGGAATTCGACGAGTTCAAGAAGCTCTACGGCCAGACGCTGGTCTGCGGCTTCGCGCATATCTTCGGCTATCCGGTCGGCATCATCGCCAACAACGGCATCCTGTTCAGCGAAAGCGCGCTGAAGGGCGCGCATTTCATCGAGCTATGCTGTCAACGCCAGATCCCATTGGTGTTCCTGCAGAACATCACCGGCTTCATGGTCGGCAGGAAATACGAGGCCGGCGGCATCGCCCGCGACGGCGCCAAGCTGGTGACTGCAGTCGCTACCGCAGGCGTTCCGAAATTCACCGTTGTCATCGGCGGCTCCTATGGCGCCGGCAACTACGGCATGTGCGGGCGCGCCTACAGCCCGCGTTTCCTCTGGATGTGGCCGAACGCGCGCATCTCGGTGATGGGCGGCGAGCAGGCGGCCAGCGTGCTCGCCACGATCCGGCGCGACGCGCTCACCGCGCGCGGCGAGGACTGGCCAGCGGCCGCG
>NZ_JAFAVV010000458.1 GCF_019242285.1 Bradyrhizobium sp. | reverse complement strand
GGGCATCATGGTCGCCGAAGGCGCGCGCTTCATCTCGACCGGGCGCTGGTGGCTGGTGACCTTTCCCGGGCTCGCCCTGATGCTGAGCGTGCTCTGCTTCAACCTGCTCGGCGACGGCCTGCGCGACATTCTCGATCCCCGGATGCGCACATGAGCGGTCCGCTGCTGGAGATCGAGGACCTGCACGTCACCTTCTCGACGCGCCGCGGGCTGGTCGAAGCGGTGCGCGGTGTTTCGCTCTCGTTGCAGCCGGGCGAGATGCTCGGCCTGGTCGGCGAAAGCGGCTCCGGCAAGTCGGTGACCGGCTTTGCCGTCACCGGGCTGCTCGACCGCGCGGGCCGCGTCGCCGGCGGTCGCATCTGCTTCAAGGGCCAGGACATCACCAGGGCGTCGGCCGGAGACTTGCGCAGCCTGCACGGCGCCGCGATGGCGATGATCTTCCAGAACCCGCGCGCGGCGCTCAATCCGATCCGCAGCGTCGGCCAGCAGATCGCCGACGCCATTCTGGCGCACCGGCGCATCTCGCGGCAGGAGGCGCGCGCCGAGGCGCTGAAATTGTTGCGCGCCGTGCAGATCCGCGATCCCGAGCGGCGCATGAATGCCTATCCGCACGAGCTCTCGGGCGGGATGTGCCAGCGCGCCATGATCGCGATCGCGATCTCCTGCGGTCCCGAGCTCCTGATCGCCGACGAGCCGACCACCGGTCTCGACGTCACCACCCAGAAGGTGGTGATGGACCTGCTCGCAGGAATAGCCGCCGAGCGCGGCATGGCGACGATCCTGATCACCCATGATCTCGGGCTTGCCGCGCGCTATTGCCGCCGCATCGTGGTGATGGAGCAGGGGCGGCTGGTCGAGGAAGCCGATCCGCCGACGCTGTTTCACGCGCCGCGACATCCCTACACCAGGCGGCTGGTCGCGGCCTCGCCGACCGCGAGCTCGCGGATCGAGGACCTGGTGCCTGACGGCGAGGCGCTGCCGCAGCTTGCCGAGCTGCCGCCGCCGGCGCCGGGTACGCCGCCGCTCCTCGACGTGCACAGCATCGCCAAGCGGTTCGATGATGGCGCGGCCGCCGTCGCCGATTTTTCCATAATCATGCGCGCCGGCGAGAGCGTCGGCCTGGTCGGAGAGTCCGGCTCGGGCAAGAGCACGACCTCGCGCATGATCTGCCGCCTCATCGATCCGAGCGCCGGGGAAATCCTGTTCGACGGCGAGTCGATCTCGAAGATTCCGGCGCGCGATTTCCATCGCTCGCCGTTCCGCAAGGACATCCAGATCGTCTTCCAGGACCCGAACGACAGCCTCAACCCGCGCTTCACCGCCTTCGACTGCATCGCACATCCGCTGTTGCGGTTGATGGGGATGCGCGCCGGCGACGCGTTGCGCCGCCGCGTCGAGGCGTGCGCCGATCGCGTCGGGCTGCCGCGGGAATTGTTGCCGCGCTTTCCGCACCAGCTTTCCGGCGGCCAGAAGGCGCGCGTCGGCATTGCCCGCGCCATCGCCTGCCGGCCGCGGCTGCTCGTGCTCGACGAGCCCACCGCCGCGCTCGACGTCTCGGTGCAGGCGGTGGTGCTGCAACTGCTCGACCGGCTGCGCCGCGAGGACCATCTCGCCTTGCTGTTCGTGAGCCATGACCTCAACGTGGTGCGCATGATGTGCGACCGCACCATCGTGCTGCGCACCGGCGTCATCGTCGAGCAGGGTGAGAGCCGGACGCTGTTCGATCATCCGCGGACCGACTACACCCGAGAGCTGGTCGAGGCCGTGCCGCAGGTCTCACGGTCGGCTCCGTAGCCCGGATGAGCGCAGCGAAATCCGGGAGATGTGTCCCCGCATGTCGCTTCGCTCATGCGGGCTACGGTTGCTGGACGATGACGGCGCGGCTTTGCCATATAATCGCTGCGATCGTTTTTGACGCTGCCTCGGCTCGCTTCGTATTCCCTGGAGATCCCGGTGGCCGGCTTGTCGTTGACGAGCCCATTCAGCTTCAGTACGCCGTGCGGGCGTCAGATCATCTTCGACATATTTCAGGGCGAGTACCAGTCCGGTTCGGTCCATACGGAGCCCGTCAGGATCGGGAGCGATGGAATTGGCTCGGTCGAGCACTGGGAATTCCTTCTCAGGCGCGGTGCCGAAACGCGTGCGTTCCATCTGGTGGGTGCGCGCCTGCCGGCCGCCCCCGGACATATCGTGACCATCGTATCGGCTGCGGAGGATGAGGCCGGATCGAAGCGCGCCGCGCGTCTCGAATGGATGAAGTGGGCGGCGCTGGCCTGCATCCTGGGCAGCTTCATCGTCATGTTCGCAGCGAGCGCCGGCACCGGCGTTCTCATGCTGCTGTTCGGCGTGATCGCCCTGTTTGCCCTGCCGCGCGCCAGGTGGTTTCTGAAGCGTCATGGTCCGTATGTGCTGGCCAAGAACCACAGTACCAACGAGCGATTCCTGCTGCCGCTGGCGCAGAGGGTTCGCCTGATCGTCGGCCGCACGTGGCTGCAATCCGTGCTCATCATGGTGATGATCGTCGACATGGCCATCGGACTGCTGGTGCTGGCTGCCGCCGCGTTCGAGAACGCGACTGCCGACGTCCGCATCGTCACCGTGGCCCTGGCGCTCGTCCTGCTGCTGCCGGGCCTGCTGATTGCCGGCTGGCTTTGGCGCGGGACCCGGCATTTGCAGATGCTGTTCGATGAAGAGCTCGTCAGGATCGAAAATGCGGCAGACCGCGCCGACGCTGCGCGAAGGGCGCAGGCCAAGTCTTCATAGAGCGTTTTCGAGCGAAGTGGATACCGGTTTCGCGTGAAGAAAACACGTCAAAACAAAGGAGCTAGAGCTTCCGTTCCGATTCCAGCGGAACGGAAAAAGCTCTGGAGCGGTCAGCAGACGGGCCGTGTTCCAACACGCCGAGGCGAATCAGTGGAGTGGACGCCGGTGTGCGCCTGCTCATCCGTCGTCCGAGCCGAAAACCCGCCTGCGCCGGCCGGGCAAATTCGTAAGCGGACTCAAGCCGGTTGGTGCTGTCCAGATCTTCCGGCGAAAATATTTCTGTTTTCATGTTTTCCGAAATGAACTAAATCATCCGCCGTCTCGCCGCCACAAGAGGGGCGCTTCGCGATCGTCACGAACGTTGGCGGCGGGATGCGGTGGACGCCTCGGTGCGCGAGACGAGCGCGCTCGAGGCGGACGGCGAAAGCGTGTGGTCCTGGTCCCCCGACGCTGGGATCAAGCGCGCAGGTGATGATCCTGCGCTCGATGGTGGCAAGAAAGCCCGGTCACCAGGGAGAGCACGCCATAAGCGTTAACACCACCGCGCAGGGAAGGCCGGGTATTCTCGGCTGAGCCTGTGGTTCCTACCCCGTGCTTTCCTGTTGCACGGGGGCCATGGGCACCAGCCGGTGCCCGGTCTTCCCTGCGCCCTCTTGCTTTTCGAGGGTGATCGTTCGCACAACCTGGGCGCGAATAGCGTTGCGGGAACGCACGCCTCTGCCTTCAATTTGCGCTATTGTCTCTTGCAGCCGAAGAAGCGAAGCAGGAAGTTTCGGTAACGAGGAGAGCCATGGGATGACTGGCGACGTCCGCGAGCCCGGCCCCGCCTTCGTCGCGGTCGATTGGGGCACCAGCAGCTTTCGCGGCTGGCTGATGGCGGCCGATGGCACGGTGCTGGCGGAGAGCCGTGGCGGCGAAGGCATGCTGCATTGTGCGGGTAGCGGCTTTGCGCCGGTGTTGCATCATCATCTCGAAAGGCTCGGCGCCTCGGACAAATTACCTGTGCTGATCTGCGGCATGGCCGGGGCGCGGCAAGGCTGGGCCGAGACACCCTATCTGAAGACACCGACGCGGCTCGATGCGCTGCATGAGGGCGCGATCCGCCTCGATACGCCCGGCGACGTCCGCATCCTGCCGGGCATCGCGCAGGCGCGCGCCGACCAGCCTGACGTCATGCGAGGCGAGGAAACGCAGCTGCTCGGCGTCACCGAGCCCGGCTTCACCGGCCTCGTCTGCATTCCCGGCACCCACAGCAAATGGATCAGGATCGAAGCCGGCGCCGTCGTCGCATTCTCCACCTACATGACCGGTGAATTGTTCGCCGTGATCTCCCAGCATAGCATCCTGACGCACGCGGTCGAGGTGGCAGGGTCGCTTGCTGAAGATGGCGCGCCGTTTCGCGAAGCCCTTATGGCCTCACGGGCGGCGCCGTCAGGATTGACCGCGGCGCTGTTCCGGCTGCGCGCGGCGCAACTGCTCGGCTTCGAGCAGCGCGCCGACGGCGCGGCGCGGCTGTCCGGTCTGTTGATCGGAAGCGAGATCGCCGATGCCGCGCAGCGTTTCGGCGCGCAGCTTCCGCTGCGCCTGATCGGCACCGGCGCGCTCGGCCGGCTCTACCAGGCGGCGCTGGCCGCATCCGGCTTTGAGGTCGACACCATCGATGCCGAGCAGGCATCGCGTCGCGGCCTTGCCAAGGCCGCCGTCCAGATCTGGGGAGCGGAGTCCCGAACATGACACAGCAAATCCCTCTGCAAATTCCTTGGCCGAAGCTGAAGCGTTCGCTCGTCGCCATCCTGCGCGGGGTGACGCCGGACGAAGCGGAAGGCATCGTCGCGGCGCTGATCGAAAGCGGCTTCGAGCTGATCGAGGTGCCATTGAATTCGCCCGAGCCGTTCGTGTCGATCGAACGGCTGTGCAAGCGTTTCGGCACCGATGGCCTGATCGGTGCGGGCACTGTGCTCAGCACGGCAGATTGTGCGCGGGTGGCCGACGTGGGTGGCCGGCTGATGGTCAGCCCCAATGTCGACGCCGACGTGCTGGCGATGGCGCAGGCGCGGGGGATGGTGACCATGCCCGGCGTGTTCTCGCCGACCGAGGCGCTGCTGGCGCTGCGCTGTGGCGCATCCGCGCTGAAATTCTTTCCGGCATCGGTGCTCGGCCCGTCCGGCATTGCCGCGCAGCTCGCCGTGCTGCCGGAGGATGTCGTCGTCGGGGCGGTCGGCGGCGTGTCGGACAAGAACCTCGCCGCCTATGTCGCCGCGGGCATCCGCGCCTTCGGGCTTGGCTCGAGCCTCTATCGCCCGGGAATGACCGCGGAGGAGGTACGCGCGACGGCGCGGGCCTCGGTCCGCGCGTATGACCTCGCCACCGGCTGATCCGATCTCAGAACGTCGCCTTCACGCCGGCGTAGATCGCAAAAGGCTTGCCGGGCAGGAAGGTGCGGGGGTCGTTGAACGTCATCAGGTTGGCGCCGCCGGGCGTCGAATTGTTGAAGCCGCCGGCGTTGAAGAACGTGCCGGCCGCGTAATAGCGCTGGTTGAACAGGTTCTGGATCAGCCCGAATACCTCGACGTTCTTGGTCACCTGGTAGGAGCTGTGCATGTTGACGGTCCAGTAGGCCGGCACCTTCGGATTGAGGTTGGAGTCGTCGTGGATCAGGTACTGGCTGCCGACATAGTTCAGGTCGGCGCCGATCTTCCAGGAATCGGTGGCGGCGTATTCGGCGCCGAGCTTGACGCGATGCGCCGGGATTCCCGGAATGTGGTCGCCGGGGGTGACGAAGATGTTGGCCGCACCGGTGACGGGATCGATCGTGGCCATCGGGTTGTTCGGCGACGACAGCGTCAGGGCGGTCTGATAGGTCGCGTCGACGAAGGTGTAGTTGGCGTAGGCGGTCCAGCGGTTCCAGCTCAGATCGACCTTGGCCTCGACGCCCTGCCTGAGCGTGGTGCCGGCATTCTGGAAGAAGCCGAAATTCGGCACTACGGCACTGGCGATGCTGATGATGTCGTCGGTGTTCTCGGTGCGGAACAGACTGACGCCCCAGCGCAGCTTCCAGCCGTTGTCGACCGTGCTGGCCGGCGCCTTGCGCGGCAGGTCGGCCGCGTAGGCGCCACCGCCCGAGACTTCGCCGCGCAATCCGCCCTCGATGGTGTGCGACACCACCTGTTTCAGCGGCGGATCGGCGATCAGGAAGTTGTCGATCTGGCAAGGCCTCGCGGGGTCGGCGCAGCCGAGCTCGAGCGGCGTTGGCGCGCGGTTCGCTTCCGAGTAGCCGGCATAGGCGCTGATGCTGGGCGCGATCTTGTAGGTCAGGCCGATCACCGGATTGAAACGCTGGAACTGGTTGCTGCTCGTCAGCAACGGATTGGTGCCGGTCTGGTCCTGCAGATTGATCTGGGCGAGGTTGAAGCGGCCGCCCGCGGTCAGGGAGAGCTGCGAGGTGATGTCGAACGTGTCGGTCGCGTAGATGCCGAGATAGGTGTTGCGGGTGGCGAGGTTGACCGGGCTCAGGTCGGCGAGCGGCTGATCGATGAAGATGCCGGTGCCGGTGACGAAGAAATTCTGGTCGATGGTGCCGAGCTCGGACGAGGTCGTGAACTTCGTACTGCCATGATCGACGCTGGTGCCGACGACGAAATGGTTGTCGTGCCCGAACCACTGGCTGGTGCTGGTCGCCTGCACCGAGCCGCCGTAGCTGTTGGTGCTGGTCTGGTTGCGGTCGATCTCGCCGAGCGCCAGGTTGCCCGCAAGCGTGTTGGCGATCGGCATGTTCTGGTTGATCGCCGTCATGCCGTCGCCGATGCAGAGCTGGCCGGCGAGCGGCCCGCCGGCGTCGCAGGCCTGGGCATCGGTGCCGTTGCCGTCGAAATGGGAGGCGCGATAGCCGCGGAAATAGGCGTTGGCCTGGACCGAGAACGTGTCGGTCGGCGTCCACTTCCCGTTCGCCTGCAGGAAGGCGAGTTGCAGATGCGTGGTCTGCGGCCAGGTGTAGACGCTCGACCAGCGCTGGTTCAAAAGCTCCACGGGCGTCGCGACGACGGCGCCGAGCTTGTTGTCGGCGCCGGTGAAGGAGACGTGGAATTCGGTCTGGTCGCCGCGGACGCCGACATCGGCATACATGCGCCGGATCTGCGAGGACGACGAGGAGTCGCGCCAGCCCCTGTCATAGGTGCTGTCGGCCGCGACATAGGCGGACCAGTTGTCCTTCTGGTAGCCGGACTGCGCGCCGCCGGTGATCCGTCCGTAGGAGCCGCCGAACAGCTCGGCCTCGGTGCCCTGATAGTTGAAGCCGTTCTTCATGTCGACCGACAGCGCGCCGCCGATGGCGTTGAGCCCGAACAGCGGATTGTTCGGCATCAAGGTCATGCGCGCGATCGCCATCTCCGGGATCAGGTCCCAGTTCACGACGTCGCCGAAGGCTTCGTTGATGCGGGTGCCGTTCTGGTAGACGGCGAGACCCTGCACGGTCCCCGGCACCGGCGAGGCGGTGAAGCCGCGATAGTCGAGATTGCGCTGGAAGGCGTTGCCGGACTGGTCGCTCAGGGAGACGCCGGGAAGGGACTGTACCATGCCGTCCAGCAGCGACGGTGCCTTGGTGTGGTCGAGGTCGGCGGCCCCGATGCTCTGCACGTTGGACGGAACCTTGTCCTTGTCGATCTCGGCGCCCGGCACTGGCGCGACACCCACGACCTCGACGGTGGGCAGGGCCTCCTGCGCCAGAGTGGCTTCAGGAACCACCACACAAGTCAGTAGCAGCGCGCGCTTCAGCGCTTTCAGCCAGGTCAACACGTCCCCCAAACTCACCTTCGACCGCGCCGATCGAACGAAATTATTCTTACATGGAGACAGTGCTAGTGAGGTGGCTCATTCGCCGCAACCAGGATTTTTCTCCGGCAAGGAGGGACATTTTCCCGATGGCGGCGAGATGCGCGCGCTCACCGCGGGTGCAGGTGCAAGGGGACCGTCAGCGCGATCTGTGCTTGGGTCATGCCGGCGGGAAAAGGCGGGAACGGCTGCGCCCGCTCGATGACGGACATCGCGGCGCTGTCGAGCGCCGGCGAGCCGGAGCTGCCGGCGAGGCGGCGCGAGACCACGCGCCCGTTGCGGGCAACGGTGAAGTTGACCTGAGCCGTGCCGCTGTCCCGGTTGCCGTTGGTCGCATAGCTGGCAGCGCTTCGGATTCGCGACAGCACCTCGCTCTTCCAGGTGGCCGCGGCTTCTCTCGATCCTGCGCTTTCCGCACCGGGATTGGGCGCGAGCGCGATGCGCGTCGGCTTGCTCCCCGGCGCAGCCGCAGGTTTTGCTTGTGCCTCCTTGCGCTTCTCCGCCTTCTCCTTTTCCTCATGAGCCGGTTTGCGCTCCGCCTTCTCCGGCCCGGCGACCGGCTTCTTGGATTCCGGAGTTGTCTCGGCGGGTTTGGGGGGCGGAGGTGGCGCGACGGTGAGCTGATCGGTGGACGGCGGCTCTGCCGCCGGCTCTTGCGCTGTGAGCGCGACAGGCGGAGGCGGTTCGGGCTGCGGCACGGGCTCCGCCTTCACCGGCGGCACGGGCTCCGCAAGCGCCTGCTGGGATACGATCGGCTCCTCCTTTGGCGGCTCGATCGCGGACCGCTCGACCGGCGGCACCGGCTCGGCCGGCAAGGCTTCAGGCGCGGCGGGGGCGGGCTTGCTCTCGGCCGGCATGAAGGCGACGTCGATCACCGGCGCCTCGGCGCGTCCCTCCGGCGCGGGCCTGAGCAGCAGGTAGGTCACTGCAAGCCCGATATGGAGGACTGCTACGAACAGCGCGGCAAAGGTCCACAGCGCCGTCTCTCTCGGCTCCGGCGCGAACGGATCGGCCGTCATCACGCTCACGGCGTGCTCCGCATCTCGAGCGCCACCAGTGCGACTTTCGTGTATCCGGCGTTGCGCAGCGCGTTCATCAGCGCCATGACCTCGCCATATGGCAGCGCCTGGTCGGCGCGCAGCAGCACCCGCTGCGTGTGGTCGGCGCCGGTCGCCGCATCGAGTGCCGCGGCAAGGTCGTCACGCGCCACCGTTTCATCGTCGACCGCGAGCGAATGGTCGGCCTTGAAGGTCACGAAGATCGGCTTGTCTTGCCGCGGTGCCGGCTCGACGGACGCCGATGGCAGATTGACCGGGACGTCGACGGTCGCCAAAGGCGCCGCGACCATGAAGATGATGAGCAGCACCAGCATGACGTCGATGAACGGCGTCACATTGATCTCGTGCGTCTCCACGAATTCGTCGTCGCGCCTGGCGAGCTTGATCGCCATCGGCCTACTCCGCGGGATTCGCGATCGACAGCGACGGCGCGTCGGCCGCGCGCAGATTGCGGCGGGTCTCGATCGGCATGGACTGTCGGTCGAGATCGCGGCTCAAGAGACGCAGGATCGCGACCGAGGAGTCGGCGAGGGCTGCGCGATAGCTGCCGGTGGCGCGCGCGAACGCGTTGTAGATCACGACCGCGGGGATGGCGGCGGCAAGGCCGAAGGCGGTCGCAAGCAGTGCCTCCGCGATGCCGGGCGCGACCACCGCGAGGTTCGTGGTGTGGGCGCGCGAGATGCCGATGAAGCTGTTCATGATGCCCCAGACCGTGCCGAACAGTCCGACGAACGGCGCGACCGCGCCGACCGTCGCCAGCACGCCCATGCCGCGCCCGATGCGGTGGACGGCGGCAGCCTCGACCCGTTCGAACTGCCAGGCGACGCGCTCCTTGATGCCGTCGGCGGGAAGGCCGCGCGATTTCTCGACCTCGTCATCGGCCACCGCAAGCAGGCGGCCGACCGCGCTGCTCTGTTCGCCGATCTGCCTGATCGCATCCAGCAGTGCGCGGGCGGAAAGGATCGTGCTCAACGCATTGCGGGCGGCGCGGCGCGCCGTCCGCAACTGGATGGTCTTGACCAGGAGCACGGTCCAGGTCGCGACCGATGCCAGCGCGAGCCCGATCATCACCGCCTTCACGACCATGTCGGCCTGCATGAACATGCTCCAGGGCGACATCGCGTCGGGCAGCGGGATCAGCGGGCCGGCCCGGTCGGCAAGGGGAACGCTGGACGCTTCGTCGGCCAGAGCGCCGAAGGCGGGAAGGCACGCCGCGACCGTCAGCAGGATACGCGCGCAAGATGTCGAGAAGCTTGCTCGTTCGAACGATCTCGCCTGTCGTTCTTGTGCCTCACGCATGACGTTCCTCCGAATATGGTTCGGCCCCGAAATCCAGCGAAAGCCGATATGCGCCTTCAGGCGTTCTGTCGGGCAAAGTGCAGCTTGTTTGAAGCGGCTTCAAGGCTCGCACGTGCGGGAATTGTTCCCGGGATGGCCGGGAAGATGTCCCTTTCACGCAAACGCCCCGAGGTTTCGAGCGAGGGCGCGCGACCTCTACGGAATCGCCGAGCCGTTCCGCGACCTGCGCGGCAGATCGCCGAAGATCACGTTGGGCACCGCGCGGTTGACCACCTCGCGCAGCGCGAAGCTCGACTGCACCCGCGCGACGCGCGGCAGGCGCGACAGCTCGGTGCGATGGATGCGCTCGAAGTCCTCGATGTCCCTGGCCATCACGATCAGGATGTAGTCATCGGTGCCGGACATCAGGAAGCAGCGGACCACGGACGGGCATTTCACCACGGCGTCCTCGAAGGTCCTGAGCGCCTCGTCGCTCTGGCTGTCGAGTGCGATCCTGACCAGCACCGTGGTGCCGAGGCCGAACCGCGACAGATCGAGGGTCGCCTGGTAACCCTTGATGTAGCCGTTCTCCTCCAGGGTCTTCTGCCGCCGCGCCAGCGCGGTCGAGGACAGCCCGACCCGGCCCGAGAGCTCGGTGTGGCTCGCGCGGGCATTGGTGGTGAGCTCCGCGAGAATGGCGATATCGATTCGGTCGAGGGACAAGGGGGCGGTTTCCAGGGGAATCAGTCCGCGGGGTCATGCAAGCGGCGTGCCCGCAAACTAGCGGAAATGCCCAAGGAAACCAAACGGATGTTCGCGGTTACGCCGCTTTCTGTGCGCAAGACGCGCAAATTGCGCAGGCTTCCTGCGTCCGGCCGCCTTCCGCCTCGTCACTTTGCAGGAAACCAAAGGTGCGCCGATGGTATCTTCCGGCCGCAATTCGAAGGAGATCGCAGCATGCGGGTCGGTGTTCCCAAGGAGATCAAGACGCACGAATACCGCGTCGGGCTGACGCCGAGCGCGGTCCGCGAATATGTGGCGGCCGGCCACGGCGTTCTGGTGGAGACGGGGGCCGGGGCCGGCATCGGCGCTGCCGACGACCTCTATCGCAAGGCGGGTGCTGAGATCGCCGGCACCGCTTCGGAGGTGTTTGCCGCGAGCGAGATGATCGTCAAGGTCAAGGAGCCGCAGCCGTCGGAATGGACGCAATTGCGGGAAGGCCAGATCCTCTTCACCTATCTGCATCTCGCGCCCGATCCGGAGCAGGCGAAGGGCCTGATGAAGTCGGGCTGCACCGCGGTCGCCTACGAAACCGTCACCGATGCCCATGGCGGGCTGCCGCTGCTCGCGCCCATGAGCGAGGTCGCGGGTCGGCTCGCGATCGAAGCCGCCGGCTCCGCGCTGAAGCGCCACGCCGGTGGCCGCGGGCTGCTGATCGGCGGCGTACCCGGCGTTCCGCCCGCCCGCATCGTGGTGATCGGCGGCGGCGTGGTCGGCACCCATGCGGCGCGCATGGCGGCCGGTCTGGGCGCCGAGGTGACGATCCTCGACCGTTCGATCCCGCGCCTGCGCGAGCTCGATGAACTGTTCGCAGGGCGCGCACGCACCCGCTTCTCGACCATGGATGCGGTCGAGGAGGAGGTGTTTGCCGCCGATGTTGTGATCGGCGCGGTGCTGGTGCCGGGCGCGAGCGCGCCCAAGCTGGTCAGCCGCGCGATGCTCGGCTCGATGCGCAAGGGCTCGGTGATCGTGGACGTCGCGATCGACCAGGGCGGCTGCTTCGAGACTTCGAGGCCGACCACGCATGCCGAGCCGACCTATGAGGTCGACGGCGTCATTCACTATTGCGTCGCCAACATGCCCGGCGCCGTGCCGCTCACCTCGAGCCAGGCGCTCAACAACGCCACGCTGCCGTTCGGCCTCGCGCTCGCCAACAAGGGGTTTGCCGCCGTGCTGGAAAATCCGCATCTGCGCGCGGGCCTCAACGTCCACCGCGGCCGGCTGACCTACAAGGCGGTGGCCGAGAGCCTGGGGCTGCCGTTTTCCCCGATCGAGAAGGTCGCCGCGTGATCCGCGGGCGGCCTGATCCCCGAAGTCCCTCATGGGACGTTTCCTCCCTGGACTTGGGCCACTCTCCGGAGTGGCCCTTTTTCTTTTTGGCGCCATCCCTGCCGGATGCAGGCTGCGCTGATCTGGTTCACCCGAGTACAAGTTCCCGAACAACGCCAAGGTGCTCGACGCGCCCGGGCGCACGGTCTCGC
>NZ_JAFAVV010000456.1 GCF_019242285.1 Bradyrhizobium sp. | reverse complement strand
TCTGCATCGGCGATGTAGCCGGATGCGGCGAGGGCGTTTGTGATTTGATCTCGGTCTTTCATCTTTAACGTGCGATGCAGTTGGCGACTGTGATAGCCGCGCTAACGGTGCGCTCCCTCCCCCCTTGCGGGGGAGGGCCGGGGAGGGAGGTACCACGCGGGCGGTGTGCCGTGGGACCCCCTTCCCCCGCCCCTCCCCGCAAGGGGGAGGGGAGCGCACTTCCGATGCCGCCGAAAGTCAGCCCCGTCTCACTATGCCTAGAGGCCTTCATGCAGACGCAAACGCGCCCAGATCTTTCGCCGCCTTCCAGTTCCGCCAATAGTCGTGCGGCATCTGGATGTGCGTGCTCCCCAGGAACGAGAACGCGTCGTTGACGGCGTTGGAGAACGCCGGCACGCCGCCGACGTTCGGGCTTTCGCCGACGCCCTTGGCACCGATCGGATGATGCGGCGAGGGCGTGACGGTGAAGTCGGTCTCCCAATGCGGCGTCTCGACCGCGGTCGGCATGAAGAAGTCCATGAACGAGCCGGTCACGACGTTGCCGGTGTCGTCATAACGGATCTCCTGGCCCATCGCGATTGCGAACGCCTCGGTGAGCCCGCCATGCACCTGGCCCTCGATGATCATCGGGTTGATGCGGGTGCCGCAATCGTCCAGCGCGTAGAAGCGGCGGACCTTGTACACGCCGGTATCGACGTCGATGTCCATCACGCAGAGATAGGCGCCGAACGGATAGGTCATGTTGGGCGGATCGTAGTAGCTCACCGCCTCTAGGCCCGGCTCCATGCCGGGCGGTACCGAGTTGTAGGCCGCCCAGCAGATGTCCTTCATCGACATGAATTTCTCGGGCAGACCTTTCACGCGAAAACCGTCGATGTCCCATTCGAGGTCGTCCTCGTGGACCTCGAGCTTGTAGGCCGCGATCATCTGCGCCTTGGCCTTGATCTTGCGCGCCGCCATCGCGATGGCGGCGCCGGCGACCGGGGTCGAACGCGAGCCGTAGGTGCCGAGACCGTAAGGCGCGGTGTCGGTGTTGCCTTCCTCCACCATGATGTTGTCGGCGGGGATGCCGATCTCGGTGGCGATGATCTGCGCCCAGGTGGTCTCGTGACCCTGGCCCTGGCTCTTGGTGCCCATCCGCGCGATGCCGGCGCCGGTCGGATGCATCCGGATCTCGCAGGAATCGAACATCGCAATCCCGAGGATGTCGCAGTTCTTGGACGGCCCCGCGCCGACGATCTCGGTGAAGAAGGAGACGCCGAGCCCCATGATCTCGCGAGTCTCGCCGCGCTTGAACGCCGCGCGTTTCTCGGCCTGCTCCTTGCGCAAGCTCGCGTAGTCCGTCGACTCCATCATCTTCTTCATGGCGGTGTGGTAGTCGCCGGAATCGTATTCCCACCCCAGCGCCGAGTGATAGGGAAACTGCTCGGGCCTGACGAAGTTCTTCAGCCGCAGCTCGGCGGGGTCCATGCCGAGCTTCTGCGCCAGGATATCCATGGCGCGCTCGATGCAATAGGCCGCCTCGGTGACACG
This sequence comes from Bradyrhizobium sp., assembly GCF_019242285.1. Taxonomy (GTDB): domain Bacteria; phylum Pseudomonadota; class Alphaproteobacteria; order Rhizobiales; family Xanthobacteraceae; genus Bradyrhizobium. The sequence continues at coordinate 13,008 of NZ_JAFAVV010000456.1, read as the reverse complement.
GAACGAGCAGCGATAGGCCACGCCGCCCGGCGCCTTGTTGGTGTAGATGCCGTCGACGGCGAGATGCGCCACCGGGAAATCGTAGGAGCCGGTGACGATGTTGAAGAAGCCGGCCGGCCATTTCGACGGGTCGGCGCAGGCGTCGAACGCGCCATGGTCGGCGAGCACATGCACCCGCAGGCCCGTGACCTTGCCGTCCCTGGTCGCGGCGATCTCGGTCGTCATGTGGTAGTCGCGCGCGAACGAGGTCGCAGTCAGGTTCTCGATGCGATCCTCGACCCACTTTACCGGCTTGCCGGTGACGATGGAGGCGACCGCCGCGCAGATGTAGCCGGGATAGGCGCCGACCTTGTTGCCGAAACCGCCGCCGATGTCGGGCGCGATCACGTGGATCTTCTGCTCCGGCAGCTTCGCGATCAGCGACACCACGGTGCGGATCACGTGCGGCGCCTGGAACGTGCCCCAGATCGTCAACTCACCCTTGATCTTGTCGAACGAGCAGACGCACTGGCACGTCTCCAGCGGCGAGGGATGGGTGCGGTGATAGGAGATCATCTCCTTGATCGTCACCTCGGCCTTCCTGAACGCCGCATCTGTCAGGTCCTTGTCGCCGACCGTCCACTCGAAGACGTGGTTGTGGTGCTTGCGCGGGCCGTGTGCGCCGGTGGTCTTGCCGGCGAGGTCCTCGCGCAGCACCGGCGCGTCCTTGGCCATCGCCTTGAACGGATCGATGATCGGCTCGAGCGGCTCGTACTCGACCATGACCTTGCCGACGCCGTCGTCGGCCGCATAGCGGTCGGTCGCGACCACGAAGGCGACTTCCTGGTTCTGGAACAGCACCTTGCCGTCGGCCAGCACCATCTGCACGTCGCCGGCGAGCGTCGGCATCCAGGCGAGATTGACGGTCTTCAGCGTCTCGGCGGTGATCACCGCGAGCACGCCGGGCACCTTCAGCGCCTCTTCGCTGTTGATGGATTTCACCCGCGCATGGGCATGCGGCGAGCGCACGAAGTCGCCATGCAGCATGCCCGGCAGCTTGACGTCGTCGACATAGTTGCCCTTGCCCTGCGTGAAGCGGATGTCCTCGACGCGCTTGCGCTTGCAGCCCATGCCTTCGAGCGCGGCAGTGCGTTGTTCCCGCGTGGGAGTGAGATCGTTCATTCCGCGGCCTCCTTGAATTCCACGCCATTGATCTTGGCGGCGGCGTACTGGATCGCCTTGACGATGTTCTGATAGCCGGTGCAGCGGCAGATGTTGCCGGAGATGCCCATCCGGATCTCCGCCTCGGTCGGCGAGGGGTTCTCCTTCAACAGGCGATGCGCGCGGAGAATCATGCCGGGCGTGCAGAAGCCGCATTGCAGGCCGTGCATCATGCGAAAGCCTTCCTGCAACGGCGACAGCGTGCCGTCGGCATTGGCCATGCCCTCGACGGTGGTGATCTCGCTGCCATTGGCCTGCACCGCAAACATCGTACAGGACTTCACCGACATGCCGTCGATGTCGACGGTGCAGGCGCCGCAATGGGTGGTCTCGCAGCCGATATGGGTGCCGGTCATCTGCAAATTCTCGCGAATGAAATGCACCAAGAGCGTGCGCGGCTCGACGAGGCCTTCCACCTCCGCGCCGTTGACCTTCATGGTCACATGGGTTTTTGCCATCGTCCCCTCCGTTACTTCGCGCGGGCAGCGGCGCGCTGCAGCGCGCGCGTCACCATGATGCCGCCGACATGCTTGCGGTATTCGACCGGTCCGCGCGCGTCGGCCGCCGGCGACATGATCGCTGCGGCCGCGGCCGCTGCTTTCTTCAGCGAGGCGGCGTCGAGCGTGGTGCCGATCACCGCCTTGGCGGCATCGGCCGCGACCAGCGGCGTCTCGTGCAGGTTGGTGAGTCCGATCGCGCAGGTCGCGACCTTGCCGCCGGCCGTGGTCAGCACCACGGCCGCCGCGGCGGTGGCATAGTCGCCGACCTTGCGCTTCAGCTTCTCGTAGGCGTAGCCGTGGCCCGGCGGCGGGATCGGAACCGTGATCGCGGTCAGCAACTCGCCGGGCTCGAGCGCGGTGAAATAGGCGCCCTGGTAGAATTCGTCGGCCGCCACGTCGCGCGCGCCGGAAGGACCCTCGAGCCGGTAGCTGGCGCCGAGCGTCATCATCAGCGCCGGCATGTCGTTGCCGGGATCGCCATTGGCGACGTTACCACCGATGGTGCCGCGATAGCGCACCTGCGGGTCGGCGATCAGAAGCGCGGTCTCATGCAGGATCGGCAGCGCGGCGCTGATATCTTCCGAGGCAAGCAATTCATGCTGGGTGGTCATCGCGCCGATCACGATCACATTGCCGTCGCGGCGGATGCCCTTCAGCCCCGCGACACCATGCAGATCGACCAGGTGGGCGGGCGTGGCGAGCCGAAGCTTCATCATCGGCACCAGGCTGTGGCCGCCGGCCAGGGGGCGGGCCTCGTCGCCGAGATCGGCGAGCAGCTTCACCGCATCGGCCACTGTCGCCGGTCGATGGTATTCGAATGCGCCAGGGATCATCGTCTCCTCCACCCGTCCTGTTTTGACGCGCTTACGGCGCGCGCGGACATTGGGCGGAGGCTCTACCCGCGCTGGAGTGACGGCAAGGCGAGGGCGCCGAAGTGCGCACGGATGAAGGGAATTCGCACGAATTGCTGCCGATGGCGCACGAATTGCGTCAGGGCTTCAGACCTAAATCGCCGACCCCGGCAACGCGTGTCGCCGCGCCAGCCCGAGCCGGGCCTTCACCTCGGCGATCTTGGCGCGGCTGACGGGAACGCGGTGCGGCGTCGGGCCGTCGAGCTCGATGATCGCGCCGTCGCCCTCCTTGCGGACAAAGCTGACATGGGGAATCGCCACGATGTGGCTGCGATGCACCCGCACGAACAGGCCGGGATCAAGCTGGGCCTCGGCCTCCGAGATCGACCAGGGGCACATCCGCTCCCGGGTTCCGTCGTGGACACGGGTGTAGTGTGCGTCGGCACGCAGGCTGCGGACATCGGCGACATCGATGAAATGGGTGCCGTTGGCCCCTTCGACCGGCAGGCGCGGCACCGGCTGCGGCCGCGGCGGTTGCCCGATGCCGCCGAGCGGCGCGGGCATCAGCCGCGGTACGGCCAGCGTGACGGGACTCGCGCCGGAAGCTGTCGAGCCGGCGGCGACCGCGATCATCACGCTTGGCGCGTCGGCGGTCACGGCTGGTATACCGGTCTGCCGGCGCGGGTCGGGCACCAGCGACAGCAGAAAACCCGCCGCGATCAGGAAACAGAGCACGGCGACCACCACCGCAAGGATCTGCGGCGAGGCGGCAAGCCCGGCGCCGTCGTGATGATGCGTTCCGGCGGACAGAGGGACGAAGTGCATGCCGTGCATCGCGGTGTAGTGCATGCCCGACACTGCGACGCCGAATGCGATCGAGCTCGCGATCAGGCGGACACCGTCCTGCCGAGCCAGGAAGGCGCGCAAGCCGCCATAGGCCGCGACGATCGCGACGAGCACCGACAGCAGCACCATGCCGGGGTCGTGCTGGATGGCGAAGTCGCCGGCGAGCCCATGGATTCCGACATAGTGCATGCTGATGATGCCAAGCCCGAGCAGGACCGCCGAGGAGACGACACGGGTGAGCGACGGCTCTCCGATCGAGACGAAGAACAAGGAGACGCCGACCACCAGCGCGCAGATCAGGAACGAGGTCAGGGTCGGAAGCAGCAGGTAGACCGCATCGGCCGGCAAGGGCGCGGCCAGCACGCCGATGAAATGCATGGTCCAGATGCCGACCGCGAGGAAGGTCGCCGCACCCGCCAGCAAGGCGCGGGCGCTCGCGCCGGGCGCGCTGCGCACGCGCGCCGCCAGCGAGAAGCCGGTGTAGCCTCCCAGGATCGCGATCGCCACCGAGAGCGCGACGAGATAGGGATCGTGTCCTTCGAACATGATCTTGTCGGCCGCCCGTCTCCACGGACCGGCCTCCTCCCGGAGGCGATTTTATAGGCGGGACGTCGGAAATGACAATCGATCGATTGTCGGGGGCAAGCGGCTGCGAGGTTCGGCTTGCGAGCAGATCAGCAGGGTGGGCCAAGCGGACACGTACACCGAAGCCGCCTCGCAAAGGCAGCAAGCGTGCCCACCATGCCGAGCCATGCTGGCGAGAGAATGGTGGGCACGGCGCTTGTGCACCTTAGCCCACCCTCCGCACCTCCTATACGTCATGCGCCCGCGACGATGCCGGCGGCGACCTGGCCGCGCAGGCGCTCGAGCGAGAGCAGCGTGTTGGCGCAGGCTTCCGCGACCTCGACGCCCTTGGTCGCGAAATGCTTGCGAAAGAACTCGAAGTGAGCCTGGGACTCGTGGAATTGCTGCGGCGTCAGCACCGCGGAGAACACCGGCACCTCCGTGCGCAACTGCACGTCCATCAGCGCCTTGATCACGGTGTCGGCGACGAATTCGTGGCGGTAGATGCCGCCATCGACGACGAGGCCGGCGGCGACGATCGCGGTGTAGCGCCGCGTCTTGGCGAGCAGTTGCGCATGCAACGGAATCTCGAACGAGCCGGGCACCTCGAAAATGTCGATCGCCGAGCGCGGGATGTGGCGCGCCTCGGCCTCGGCGAGGAACGCCGTCTGGCATTCCATCACCACCTCGCGGTGCCAGCACGACTGCACGAAGGCGACCCGCTGCGGTTTGGCAAACCGCGGATGTGCCGGTGCGGGAGGCGGCTCGCCGGCCGCGGGGGGCTGCGCGCTGCGGGCTTCGGAGTGAGAGGCTTGAGAATGAGAGGCTTGAGAATGAGGGGTTTGGACTTCTGCGTCTTGCAGCATCTGATTCATGGCTTTCCTCTATCTAAGGACCAGAATCAGGGCACACGGAACGACGGCCCGCGCGAGCCTACAGGCTTGCGGGCCGCGGCAACCGTTCTCTTTCATCCGGACTGTGACCGTCGGCTTCGGAGTTGCACCGAATCTGCTGACCCTTCCTCCTCGAGCCGCGCTCTTGGTGCGAACTCCTGGGGGACGGCGCTCGCGGGCTCGGGCGTTGCCGCCCTTACCGCCGGTGGGGACTTCCACCCCGCCCTGAGAACATCGGCCGCCCGGGATTGGCCGGCCTGACGCAAACTATGGCCAAAGCCGGGCGGGCGGGCAAGCGGCTTTGGCAGCAGGGAACCGGCAGGCAGCCATGCCGGCCGCGCGGCCCACCGACCGCGAATCTGATTCCGTTTTGTTCTCAACCCAATAAATCGGGGCCGGCGATCTCTGTGGAAAGGGGCTGTGGACGGACTCGGCGGGGAGTTGCGCAGATTCCGCAAATCACATCACTTGATCCGGGCAGGCCCGAAGCCGTTCGGGCGTGCAGCCGGAAGCCGCCGCCTGCGTGCACCGCGCGCGGAGCCGCCTTGCAGTGTGTATCAAAAGACTTGAAAAATAAGAGGTCGAGACGGCATGTCCATGCTCGAAAGCATCGTTGATTCCCGCAGCCACCCGCTTGCCGTGGTCGAGGACATTGCTGCCGACAACAACTGGTCGTTCGAGCGCTGCGGCGACGACGAGATTACCATCGCCTCCAAGGGCGAATGGACCGACTATCAGCTCTCCTTCACCTGGATGGCCGAGCTCGAGGCGCTGCATCTGGCCTGCGCCTTCGACATGAAGATTCCATCGGCGCGCAAGAGCGAGGTGCAGCGCCTGATCGCCAGCGTCAACGAGCAGCTCTGGATCGGGCATTTCGACCTCTGGAGCCACACCGGCATGATCATGCACCGGCAGGCGCTGGTGCTGCCCGGCGGCATCACCGCCTCCACCGCGCAGTGCGAGAGCATGCTGGCCGGCGCGATCGCCGCCTGCGAGCGCTATTTCCCGGCGTTCCAGTTCGTGGTGTGGGCCGGCAAGTCGGCCGGCGAAGCCATGAACGCGGCGATGTTCGACACCGAGGGGCACGCCTAGCCGGTCGTCCCGGCGGACGCCGACACCCATGCCCGCGACTGCGCCTGCGTGCGCCAAGGTGCTTGCCGCACGGTAGCCGCTCTACTAGAACCGCTTATGGTATCGCGACGAGTGCAGGCGCTCGCGCGGGGGTCTCCGCCTTTGCGGGGACGACAGCAGCGATCGTGGTGAGCCCCTTGGCAACCAATCATACATTGCAGGACATCGCCGGCACGATCGCCCTTGCCGGCGCGGGCAAGATGGGCGGGGCGATGCTCGCCGGCTGGCTGACGCAGGGGCTCGATCCGGGCCGGCTCGTCATCATCGAGCCGTCGCCGTCGACCGAGATTTCCGCGCTGACGGCCAGAGGTGCCCGGCTCAATCCGAAGGACGGCGGAGCTGCCGGTACATTGGTGATCGCGGTGAAACCGCAATCGTTCCGCGAAGCCGGCAGCGTGCTGAAGCCGCTCGTGGGCGCCTCCACGCTCGTGCTGTCGATCATGGCCGGCATGACGATTGCGGCCATCGAGCAGGTCTGCGGCGGCGCCGTGGTGCGCGCGATGCCGAACACGCCGGCCGCGATCGGCCGCGGCATCACGGTCGCGGTCGCGGCAGGCCATGTCAGCGCGATGCAGCGCGCCGCGGCCGACGCGCTCTTGCGCGCGACCGGCGCGGTCGAATGGATCGACGACGAAAGCCTGATCGACGCCGTGACCGCCGTCTCCGGCTCGGGGCCGGCCTATGTGTTCCTGCTGGCCGAGGAGCTGGCGCGCGCCGGCGTCGCGGCGGGATTGCCCGAGCAGCTTGCGATCAAGCTTGCGCGCGAGACCGTCGCGGGTTCCGGCGAGCTGCTGCATCGTTCGGATCTTGCCGCGGCAGCCCTGCGCCACAACGTGACCTCGCCGGGCGGCACCACGGCGGCCGCGCTCGACGTGCTGATGGCAAAGGATGGGCTGCGGCCGCTCATGACCAGGGCGGTTGCAGCCGCAACCGAACGCGCGAGGCAATTGGCGAAATAGCGCCGTCAGGACCGGCCCTGGCCGGACTTCTGCTCGATGCCGCCCGGCCCGGTACCGCCCCCCTCTTTCGGCTCTATCATCTTCTGATACTGGCGGCCGATCACCGACCAGTATTTTCCGGGCTTGAGCCGCTGCAGGATGTCGAGGAAGCGGGCGTCGCCGCCGATCAGGACCCGCGGCCGGTTGCTCTCGATTCCTTCGATGATGCGCAGCGCCGCCGTCTCCGGTGTGGTCTTCGCCGCGTGGTCGAAGCGCTCGATCATGTGGACGCGCCGGGCATTGTCGGTCATGCCGAAGCCGGTGCGCGCGTTGCGGGCGATGTTGGTCGCGATCCCGCCGGGATGCACGACCAGGAGCCGCACCGGGCTTCCCGCCGCCTTGAGCTCGTGGCGCAGGCTCTCGGAGAATCCCCGCACCGCGAATTTCGAGGCGCAATAGGCGGTCTGGCCGGGCGGGGCGATGATGCCGAAGATCGAGGACAGATTGACGATGTGCGCCTGCTTCTGGCGCGAAAGCTGCGGCAGGAACGCGCGCGTCGCCCGCACGACGCCCCAGAAATTGATGTTGATCAGCCACTCCATCTCGGCCTGGTCGATCTCGCCGAACTGGCCGAGCAGCGCCACGCCGGCATTGTTGATGAGGATGTTGAGCGCGGGATGGGCCGTCGTGGCAGCCTGCGCGAACGCCTCGATCTCCTCGGCGTTTCCGACATCGATGCGATGCAGCGTGACGTTGGTCTTGCGCTTGCCGGTGATCTCGCCGGCAAGCGTCCTGAGGCCGGCCTCGTCGCGGTCGGCCAGGGCGAGATCGGCGCCGCGCGCGGCGAGTTCGAGCGCCAGCGCCCGGCCGATGCCGCTTGCGGCTCCCGTCAGGGCGACGGCAGCTCCTGGAATCGCTGTCATCTGTCAACTCCGCGGGGCCAAAAATTTGTGCAAGCCCATTCTGGTACACCAGCCTGGGAACCGGAACCAGTCAGCCCTCCCGTTTCTTAACTCAAGGCGGCGACTTTTGGAGGCCTTATCTACTCTCATACGGGAGACGTCCAATGGGACAATCGAAGCCCTTTCGTACCACAGCACTCATTGTCGAAGACGATGCGATGCAGCGCGAAATGATCGCCTTGTTGCTTGAAGAGAGTGAGTACGACGTCATTCAGTGCGAGAGTGCCGAAGCTGCCGAGCTCGTGCTCGACAAGCTTGCCAACTCGCTCGCGCTGATGATGACCGACGTCAACCTTGCGGGAACGATGAACGGCGTGGACCTCGCCTACATCGCCAAGCAACGCAACCCCGGTCTCGACGTCGTTGTCACGTCGGGCAAGCCGTTGCGGCAGAAGCTGCCGGAAGGTGCGAAGTTCTGGGCGAAGCCATGGGCCGCTCTGGACGTGCTGCGTGAGGCCGAACTGGCGCTGAAGCTGTCGCAGACCGATCAGCACTAGCCGGCACCAAAGGAAAATGCCGGCCCGCTCCCATGGTCGCGGTGCCGGCATGTTCACCCTGGCGACGATCAAAACAAAAGGGCGAGCCACCGTGCCCGCCACTCTTGTTGGCATCCCGTCCCTGACGGGCCCGGGCAGAGCAGGGCCCTACCCGGGGTGTCGAAGGTTACTTCTTCTTGGCCTTTTTCGCCTTCTTGGCCTTCTTCGCCTTCTTCGCTTTCTTCGCCATAGCATCCTCTCAGGGTTAATGGATTGAAACGCGACACGAGGCATGCTCGGCGGAGGGCCAGCCTCGCAAAATCCTCAACTTCGATCCCAACAGATTCGCGGCGCGCCAACCGCATCGTCGCGCCGCTGTCACCGTGTTATCCACAGATGTTATGCATTGTGATGCGCTTTTGATGAAAAACATTCATGCAACGCGGCGCGGCGGATCTCCAGCGCGGCGTCATCGCCAGGGCGCCTCGAGTACAAACCGACCGTGCTTGCGGCTGATACAAGGTGGAGATGTGGCGAAAATTCGATGCGCCGTCCGGACGGCGGCGGCTTCATCAATTCAAAACCAAGGCGGCGGTTCGCCCCACGAATTGAGAGTCCGTTAATCGGCAAGCCTCATGTTGCCCGTAGAGGAACGGGGGGCGAGTTGAGGGACAGGGCCATGCGTATTCTGCGACCGTCATGCTGAGCGTTCCGACGCTGTTCACGGTGCTGGTGGTCGACTTTCTCGCCGTAGGCCTGATCTGGGCCTATGTGATGCGCAGCTATCCGAAATTCGATGCCGCCAGATTCTGGGCGCTTGCTTCGCTCGCCTGCGCGGCGGGTGCGGGAATCTCGATGGCACGGGGCATGGTCGCTCCGCTGTTTCCGGTCGTGGTCGGCAACGGGCTGATGATTTTCGCCTGCTGTCTTGCGGAACTCGGGCTCAAGCGGTTCTACGGCAGGGACATCTCGTGGTGGCCTGCCGGGCTGGTCATGGCTGCGGGCTGCGCGGCGCTCACCTTCTTCCTGATCGTGTTCGATGACATGGCAGTCCGGATCGTGGCCTATTCGGCGGCCCAGTCGATCCCGATCGCCGCGACGTTGCCGCTGGTGCTCGGGCGCATCGACGGCCGCGTCAATCCCGGCGCCTGGTTCACGGGCGTCATCGGCATCCTGTTCGTGGTCGCTCACGCCGTGCGCTCCGCCTGCGCAATGCTCCAGATCGGCGGCGCGCTCTCGATCACCGGCTTCAACGGCCTGCAGGCCACGATGATGCTGTTTCTGCTGTTCCTGGCGATGGCATGGAACTTCGGTTTCCTGCTGATGGCGATCGATCGGCTGCGCAACGAGGTCGCCGATCTCGCGTTGCTCGACGATCTCACCGGCGTCGCCAACCGGCGTCACCTCGCGCAGCGGCTGGCCGAGGAATGCGCGCGCTCGGAGCGCTCGGGCGAGCCGTTCGCGCTGCTCGTGATCGATCTCGACGGCTTCAAGACCATCAACGACACTCACGGCCACGCCGCGGGCGACGCCTGCCTGCAGCATTTCACGCTGATGGCGCAGACCCGCCTGCGGCCGGGCGATCTCCTGGCGCGAAGCGGCGGCGACGAGTTCTGCATCGTGTTGCCGTCCTCGACGCTGCGTGAAGGCGCCATGATCGCGAGCCGCGTGCTCGACGTGTGCCGTGCGGACGCCGAGACCTGCACCGGCGCCGATATCCCGATCGCGGTCTCGATCGGCGTCGCGCAATGGGACCGAAACGTCGGCCCGTTCCCGGAGCGGCTGATCGCATCCGCCGACGAGGCGCTCTATGCCGCCAAGCGCGACGGCCGCGATCGCTATGCGGCGTATGACCCATCGCCGCCGCTGATGCCGGAGGTCGAGGCCGCGACTCCTGTGCCCGCCTTGAGCGGGCGCGCCTGATCGATCATAAGCGGAAGCACCCACGGATTCTTCGCGCCATGATCTCACATTGGCTGGCGATGGCGTTCGCCGTCGCGCTGCACTCCCCGGCCTCGGCCCAGACGCCCGACCTCGCGACGCTGGCGAGGCAATCGGGCACGCCGGGCATTCCCGGCTTGAAGATGATCTGGCTCGCGCCCTGGGGCGACGTGACGAAGGCCCATCCCTGGAAGAACATCATCGTGCACCAGACCGAGGGGCCGGCCGGCTCGGCACGCCGCGGTGCGCTCGATCAGGCCAGGGATCCGACGCGGCGGGGCGTCATGGTCTGGGTCGAGACCGACGGCACGGTCTATTGGGCGGTGGCGGACCATCTGGTGCCGACGCACACCGACGGCGCCGACCGCGACGACAACAAGTACATCGACAACAGCAAGACCTATCACCAGGTCAACAAGGACACCTCGATCGGCGTCGAGTTCGCCGGCAACTATCCCGATGTCACGCGGCCCGCGACCGAGGCCCAGGTCGCAGCGTGGCGTGTGCTGGTCAAGGTGCTGATGGCGCGCTACGGCATTCCGCTCGACCATGTCTATGCGCACAACTGGATCGACTTCAAGGATGCCCGCTATTGCGAGGGCTGCGCGCTGGCGACGCTGGCGCGGCAATGGGGGAAGTAGTCGGGCTGGCTGGGTTGGTCTTCTGGATTGCGCTCCGGTTTTCCTTTATCCTGGAGCTATGAAAACCCAGACGATCGAGATCGATGACGCCACGGCAAACGCGCTGAAGCAGCGCGCTGAAGAGCGCGGCGTGAGTGTGCCCGAATTGGTGACGGAACTCCTGACGCTTGACACGGGCTCGGTCGAGGTCGACCCCCGAGATATTGCTGAATTGGATCGCCGCTGGCGCACGTTTCAGGCCCAGGACAAGACGATCTCGAACGAGGAAGTCGTCCGCTGGCTTCAGACTTGGGGCACACCAGCCTTCCGGCGCTGGCGGGATCGATGAAGGTCGAATGGTCAGAAGAAGCCCTCGCCGACCTCGATCGATTCGCTGAATTCCTTATCCAGGTCGGTCCGACGCTGGCGGCCAAGGTCGCGCGCGAATTGCGGGAATGATCTCTGCCAACAAAAAAGCCGGCGTTGCCGCCGGCTTTCCCAAGTCTCAATCCATCCCGCGTAACGCGCTTCAGCCCACGGCCTCCAGCGTCCGCGCCTCCTGCTTGGCGACCGCGCCCTTGACCGCGGACTGCACCTTCTCGAAGGCGCGGACCTCGATCTGGCGGACGCGCTCGCGCGAGACGCCGAACTCGGCGGCCAGATCCTCGAGCGTCATCGGCTCGTCGGCGAGCCGCCGCGCCTCGAAGATGCGGCGTTCGCGCGGATTCAGCACGCCCATGGCGCCGTGAAGAGCGTCACGGCGATGATCGTATTCCTCGTGCTCCGCCATCATGGCTTCCTGGTTGGGCGTATTGTCGACCAGCCAGTCCTGCCATTCGCCGGCCTCGCCGTCGTCGCGGATCGGCGCGTTCAGCGAGGCGTCGCCGCCAAGCCTGCGGTTCATGTCGACCACGTCCTGGTCGGTGACGCCGAGCCGCTTGGCGATGATCTTGACCTGGTCGGGGCGCAGGTCGCCTTCATCCAGGGCGTTGATCCGGCTTTTCGCCTTGCGCAGGTTGAAGAACAGCTTCTTCTGGTTTGCGGTGGTGCCCATCTTCACGAGCGACCAGGACCGCAGGATGTACTCTTGTATTGAAGCCTTGATCCACCACATGGCGTAGGTGGCGAGACGGAAGCCCTTGTCGGGCTCGAACCGTTTCACCGCCTGCATCAGGCCGACATTGCCCTCCGAGACGACTTCGGATATGGGCAAGCCGTAGCCGCGATAGCCCATGGCAATCTTGGCCACGAGCCTGAGGTGGCTGGTGACGAGCTTATGCGCCGCGTCGCGATCGTCATGCTCGCGCCAACGCTTGGCGAGCATGTACTCCTGCTGGGGCTCCAGCATGGGGAACTTGCGGATCTCGGCGAGGTATCTAGAAAGGCCGGATTCTCCATTGAGAACCGGCAACGTAGCTGTACGGGCCATTCTTGCGCCCTCCAGTGGTTCAGGCCCCCGATAGCGGCGGGCCCGGCAGGCGGCCGCTGGGTTAAAGCCGGCCGCGCTGCGATGTTCCGCGTTGGATATTCAACGCAGGTGCAACATACACCAAACGGTCCGTGATAGGGAAGGATTGCTGACGTCACGTCCCCGTGTGCCAGATATAACCTATTGTCATATCTTGGCTTTTCAGGAAGGGGTGCGTCATACCGCCGCTGTCAGCGCCCGTTGCAGGAGAAGCAAATCCTCCGGCAGAGCCGCCTCCCAGCGCAAAAGTTCCCCGGTCCGCGGGTGCTCCAGGGCCAGGAGATAGGCGTGGAGGGCCTGCCTGTGGAGGGCGGTGAGTGCGTCCTTACCTTCCGCGCCGAGTTGTCCGGCCTTGGTTTTGAAGTGTGCGCCGTAGACGCTGTCGCCCAGCAGGGGATGGCCGATATGGGCGAGGTGCACGCGGATCTGATGCGTCCGTCCGGTCTCGAGCCGGCAGGCAAGCAGGGAGGCGACCGGCTTGCCGTCGCGGCCGGCGAAGCTCTCGCGCAGCTCGAAATGGGTGATGGCCTCACGGCCGCCCTGGCGCACCGCCATCTTCTCGCGGGCATGCGGGTGACGGTCGATCGGCGCATCGACCGTGCCGTGGGGCCGGTTCGG
>NZ_JAFAVV010000317.1 GCF_019242285.1 Bradyrhizobium sp. | reverse complement strand
GCCGGCTGGGGTCGGATCGTGGCCATCGCGTCCGGCGCCGGCCTGCGGCCGAGCATGACCAACATCCAGGCCTATACCGCGGCGAAACATGCGGTGGTTGGTCTCGTGCGGCAGCTTTCGTTCGAGCTCGGTCCGCATGGCATCACGGCCAACGCGGTCGCGCCGGGTCTGATCCTGACCAATCCGGCGACGCACGCGCAATGGGCGGCCTACGGACCGGAAGGCCAGCAGCGCATCCTGGATTCGCTGCACACCCGTCGTCTCGGCAAGCCGGAGGACATCGCGTCGGCCGCGCTGTTCCTGGCAAGCGAGCAGGCCGGCTGGATCAGCGGGCAAATTCTGTCAGTCGACGGCGGCCGCCTGTAACGGAGATCGGCGCCCCGACAATTGACATGATCGGGATGCATTGCGGGCACGCACTCCCTTCATTCGACCATCCAGGATCTTCGATCGATGATGAAAGTTCATCTCCGTGCGGTTTTCGCTGCGACCGCGGTCTGCCTTTCGGCGTCCCAAGCGCAATCCCTGAAGGACAAGGAGTATTTCGCTTCGGAAGAGAAACACCTGGCCGACAGTCTGGCACTGACGAGCAAGCAGTGTGGGACCGACATGACGGCCAAATTCGACTGGTCGAACGTGCCGGTGCCTGCGGCCGGGGGGACCAGGTACAGCCCGTCCAGTTATTGCAGCGCGGTGCTCGGCGGGATACGGCGCGTATGCGCTTCCCAGCTCGGCAAGGAGGCGGTGAAGAAGATCAAGAGCCTGAATTGCGCCTTCGGGGCGCAACGGTCGATCGCCATGAAGGACGGCGCGATCGACTACACGATCAACTATCAATCATCCAACGATGTCGATTTCGTGTTCGCGTACCTGCAGAGCAATCTATAGTTGCCTGCATCCACGATCCACCGATGCTCGTCGTATTCGCGGACGGGAGTTGCGTTTTTCCACGCGTTCCCGCCGGCGACGTGTTATGCTGTCCGGCAACGAGCTCGCGAGCGGCGAACAACGTCGTCGCGCCAAAACAAGCGGGCCGGTGGGAGGAACGGATGGAATTCGGCCTGTTCCACGAGTTTCAGAAATCGCCCGACATCAGCGAAGCCGAAGCTTTCGCGCAATCCTTCGAATTGGTCGACGCAGCGGAGCAGTGGGGCCTCGATGCCATGTGGCTGGCGGAGCTGCATTTCGCCCCGGATCGATCGGTGCTGGCATCGCCCTTGATCCTTGCGGCAGCCATCGCCCAGCGCACGCGCCGGATCAAGATCGGGACCGCCGTTCAGGTGCTGCCGCTCTGCCATCCGCTGCGGCTCGCCGAGGAAGCCGCGACCGTCGACCAGATCAGCGACGGCCGCCTGATCTTCGGCGTCGGACGCAGCGGCTTCGCCCACGTCTATCAGGCCTATGGCGTCCCCTATGACGAGAGCCGCGAGCGTTTCGCCGAGACGCTGGAGATCGTCAAGCGCGCCTGGACCGAGGAGAGCTTCTGCTATCGCGGGAAGCATTTCTGCTGCGAGCAGGTGGCGCTGGTGCCGAAGCCGCGGCAGAAGCCGTGGCCGCCGATCCGCATTGCCGCCACCAGCGCCGACACCTATGCGCAGATCGGGGCGCTCGGTCATGCCATCTTCGTCGCCGCCCGCATCGGCACGCTCCCGGAGCTGGCGCCGCTGGTGCGCAATTATCGCGAGGCCTACCGCGCCGCCGGACATGGCGGCGCGGGCGAGGTCTATCTGCGCGTGCCGGTCTATATCGCCGAGACCGAGGAGCAGGCGCGGCGCGAGCCCGAACAGAGCGTCATGCACCTGTTTCGCAGCATCGGCGAGCGGCTCGAGGCTTCCGCGACCCTGTCGGGCGCGCGCGCCATCGAGCAGCGGGCCGAGCGCGGTCAGCGGCTCCAGACCGTCGCCTACGACGATGCGCTGCGCGACAAGATGATCGTCGGCACGCCCGACCAGGTGGTCGAGAAGCTGCGGCGGCTGGACGAGGAGATCGGGCTCGACGGCATCCTGGCCGAGCTCAACCCCGGCAGCCTGATCCCGCACGCGCTGGTCATGAACGCGTTGCGCCTGCTGTGCCAGGAGGTGATGCCGCGTTTCCGCTAGCCGCCTCCGGCCAGCTTCAGGTCGGACCGTCGCTTCATGACCAATTTGCAGAACGCGCCGACCAGCGGCGAGTCGTCCCGGCTCACGCGCAGCAGCCAGATCGACGTCGTCGCGTTGGCGGTCTCGAGCGGACGGCTCACGACGGAGTTGTAGCGCAACTGGCACATCGCCTCGGGAACGACCGCTACGCCGAGTCCGGCGGCGACCAGCCCGGTGATGGTCGCGTTGCCGTTGGCGAGCTGGTCGATGCGCGGCTCGAACCCCGCCGAGCGGCACAGCACCAGGACCTGGTGCGGCAGGGTTCGCCCCATGCGGTCGCCGTAGAAGACGAACGACTCCCGCGCCAGCTCGCCGATCAGGATCTTCCGGCGCTTCGCCAGCCTGTGGTCGCTCCTCATGACCACGCGGAATGGCTCCCGGATCAGCTCGGTGGCATGCAGCTCCGGTGGAAGAACGGGCGCCGCGGCGCTGCGGACGATGGCGATCTGCTCGCGGCCTTCCAGCAGCCCCTGCGTCTGCTGCTGGCTCTCGATCTCGTTCAGGACGAGCTGGACGTCGGGAAAGTTGCGGCGAAAGGTCAGGATCGCGTCGCCGATCCGCGCCAGCAGCGGCGCCGACGGGAACATGCCGATCCGAAGCTCGCCGAGCTCGCCGCGCTGGGCGCGGGTGGCGACCGAGATCGCACGTTCGGCCCGCGCCAGGGTCGCGCGCGCCTCGGCCAGGAAGAACAGCCCAGCCTGGGTCAGCTCGACGCGCCGGTTGGTCCGGTTGAGCAGCCGAACGCCGAGGATGTCCTCCAGGCTCTTGATCTGCTGGCTCAGCGGCGGCTGCGAGATGCCGAGCCGTGCGGCCGCGCGCCCGAAATGCAGCTCCTCGGCGAGCGCGACGAAGTAGCGGAGGTGGCGGAGCTCCATTCGTGTCCGATATCAATCCAGTCGAAACAAATATTGGACGCTATCAATCGCTCCTGTCAACTTACCGTGAAAGCACGCCGCGCGCATCGGAGCGACCGGCGGGAGACACGGATCATCGGATGAGCGACCGCAGGCCTGAGCCCTTCGATCCGATCACCCTCGAGGTCTATTGGAGCCGCCTGGTCTCGATCGCGGACGAGGCGGCGACCGGGCTGCTCCGCACCGCCTTCTCCACCATCGTGCGCGAGTCCAACGACTACGGCACCGTGCTGATGGATCGCAATGGCGACAGCATCTCGGAGAACACCGGCGGCATCGCCTCGTTCTCCTGCATCCTGCCGCGGACCACGAAGGCGTTTCTGGCGAAATTTCCGCTCGAATCCTGGCGGCCGGGCGATGCGGTGGTCACCAATGATCCCTGGCTCGCGACCGGCCATCTGCCGGACTTCACGGTGGTGACGCCGATCTTCCATCGCAACGAGATCGTAGGCTTCGCCGGCTGTATCGCGCATTCGCCCGATGTCGGCGGCGCGCTGTGGTCGGCGGACTGCCGCGAGCTGTTCGAGGAGGGAATCCGGGTGCTGCCGATGCGGCTCATCCGCGCCGGCGAGTGGAACAGCGATGTGGTCGACCTGCTCTGCGCTAATGTTCGCGTGCCGCGCCAGGTCATGGGCGACCTCGAGGCGCAGGTGGTCTCGAACGGAGTTTCGGTCCGCCGCGTCGTCGAGTTTCTCGAGGACACCGGCCTGTCGGACCTCCAGGAACTGTCCGCCCATCTCCAGGCCCGCACCGATCGCGCGATGCGCCGCGCCATCGCCGCCGTCCCTGATGGCACCTACCAGGCGACGATCGAGGCCGACGGGTTCGACGCGCAGACGACGCGCATCGTCTGCACCGTCACGGTCAGCGGCGAGACGATGCACATCGACTATGAAGGCACCTCCGCCCAGATCGATCGTGGCATCAATTGCGTCCTGAACTACACGCACGCCTACTCGGTCTATCCGATCAAGTGCATCCTGGATCCGTTCACGCCGCGCAACGAGGGATCCTATCGCGCCATCACCGTGAGCGCGCCCGAGCGATCGATCCTCAATCCCGTGTTTCCGGCGCCGTGCAGCGCGAGGCAGCTCACCGGCCATCTGCTCGCGGGCGCGATCTACCGTGCGCTCGAGCCCGTGCTGCACGACAAGATCATCGCCGATTGCGGCGGCGCCCCCACCATGCGGGCGCTGTTCAGCGGCGTCGGCCGCGACGAGCAGCGGTTCTCGCAGGTGCTGTTCGCCAGCGGCGGCATGGGCGCGGCGCCGCACAAGGACGGGCTGCCGACGACAGCGTTCCCGACCAATGTCGGCGCCGGCAGCATCGAGGCCTATGAGAGCGCAGCCCCGCTGCTGGTCTGGAAGAAGCGGCTGCGGACCGACAGCGGCGGGCCCGGCATGTTCCGCGGCGGCCTCGGCCAGGAAGTCGAGATCGAGGTCCGCGCCGGGCAGCCGGTGCGGCTGTCATTGCTGTCCGACCGCCATCGCTTCCCCCCTTACGGCGTCCGCGGCGGCCTGCATGGCGCGCCGTCCGCGATCACGCTCGACGACGGCAGCAAGCCGCATCCGAAGTCGCGAACGTCGGTCGATTCGGGACGTCGGGTCGTCCTGCTCTACGCCGGCGGGGGCGGCTATGGTGATCCGACATTGCGCAGCCGCGAAGCGGTGAAGGCCGATCTTCGCGACGGCTACATCTCGGCCGCGGCCGCCAAGCGCGACTACGGACTGGAATGAGCATGGCCGCGAAAGCACGCACCGCCCGCATCGGCGTCGACGTCGGCGGCACCTTCACGGACCTCGTGCTGCACGACCCGGCGAGCGATCTCGTCCACGTCGGAAAGCTGCTCACCACGCCCGAGGACCCGAGCGCCGCCATCATCGGCGGAATCGCACGGCTGCTGCGGGAGACCGGACTCGAGCCATCCGATCTGCACAGCGTCGTCCACGGCACGACACTGATCACCAACACGATCATCGAGCGCACCGGCGCGAAAGTCGGGCTGCTTGCGACCGAGGGCTTTCGCGACACGATCGAGATCGGCCGGGAGACCCGCTACGATCTCTATGATCTGTTCCTGGAAATGCCGCCGACCCTCGTGCCGCGGCACCGTCGCCTGGAAATTCCGGAGCGGATCGATGTCGACGGCAAGGTGCTGCTCGCGCTCGACGAGGACGCCGTCGCGTCGGCGGCGCGGCAACTGGTCGAGGGCGAGAGCTGCGAGGCGCTGGCCATCGCCTTCATGCATTCCTATCGCTCGCCTGCGCACGAGCGGCGGGCAGCCGAGATCGTGCGGCGCCTGTATCCGGCGCTGCCCTTGTCGCTGTCGGCCGAAGTCGCGCCGGAAATCCGCGAATACGAACGAACCAGCACGGCGTGCGCCAACGCCTATGTTCAGCCCTTGATGCAGCGCTACCTCGACAGGCTCGAGGCCGAGCTCGGCAAGCTCGGCTTCGTCGGCAGCCTCTACGTCATGCTCTCGGGCGGCGGCATCACGACGGTGCGGGAGGCCAAGGAATATCCCATCCGCCTGATCGAGTCCGGCCCGGCGGCGGGCGCGATGGCAGCCTCTTTCCTGGCGAGGCTGGCCGGTCTCGACCGCGTCATCTCATTCGACATGGGCGGCACCACGGCCAAGATGTGCCTGGTCGAGGACGGCGCCCCGGATCACAAGTTCACCTTCGAGGCCGGCCGCGTGCGGCGCTTCCAGAAGGGAAGCGGCCTGCCGCTGAAGGTCTCGGTGGTCGACATGATCGAGATCGGCGCCGGCGGCGGCAGCGTGGCGCATGTCGATGCGACCTCGGGGCTGATGAAGGTCGGGCCGCGCAGCGCCGGAGCCGTGCCCGGCCCGGTCTGCTACGGACGTGGCGGCACGCAGCCGACCGTGACGGATGCCGATCTCGTGCTGGGCCGGCTCGACCCCGCCTACTTCCTCGGCGGCGAGTTGAAGCTCGACCTCGAGCGCGTCAACGGCGCCTTCGCCGACGGGATCGCGGCGCAGATCGACGTCGCGCCGCAGGACGCCGCCCTCGGCGTGCAGCGCATCGTCGACGAGACGATGGCAGCCGCCACGCGCATGCATCTGGCGGAGAAGGGCAGGGACCCCCGCCAGTACACGATCATCGCGTTCGGCGGCGCCGGGCCGGTGCATGCCTGGAACCTCGCCCGCCTGCTGAAGGTCGGACGCGTCGTCGTGCCGCTCGGCGCCGGCGTCGCCTCCGCGCTCGGCTTTCTGGTCGCGCCGCCGGCGACCGAGATGGTGCGCAGCTACGTCGCACGGCTGGAGCGCGTCGACTGGCCGCATGTCAATGCGCTGCTGTCGGAGATGGAGCAGCTCGGACGAGACCTGCTGACCGAGGCGGGCGCCGATCCGGCGCGGATCACCTGCACGCCCACGGCGGACATGCGCTATGTCGGCCAGGGTTTCGAGATTCCCGTGCGACTGCCGTCGTTGTCGCTTTCGGATGCCGACCTTCCGATCATCCGTGAGAGTTTCTTCGCGAGCTACCGGACGCATTTCGCCCGCCTGGTCGAGGATGCCTCGATCGAGGTGCTGAGCTGGCGTGTCGCCTGCGTCGCGCCGAGCACCGACATTCGCATCGGTGTGCGCGGATCGCTGGCAACCGCGGGCGCGAGCGCGCACCGCGGCGAGCGGCTGGTGCTGTTCGAGGGCCACGGCTGGCAGACCTGCTCGGTCTATGACCGCTATGCGCTGACGGCGGGCGCGACATTCTCCGGGCCCGCGCTGATCGAGGAGCGTGAATCGACCTGCGTCGTCGGTCCGGGGGCGCAAGTCAGGGTGGACGAGATGAAGAACCTGGTCATCGAGCTCGGCTGATCATCAGGCCATGACGATCGCCAGTGCGAACAAATCAAGCGGACGCCTGCGGACGTGCGCAGATCGTGGGAGAGAGACGACGCTCCATGTGAGGGCGAGACGACGAGCTTCAATGATTCAGAGACGTCTCCAGGTCAGGCCGGGTGTCGCGGAACGTCGTAACGAGGGAAAATTATCATGTCTGCGCATGCAGGAATGTCGCGTCGCCGCGTGTCCGGCTGGCTCGCCGCGGCGGCTGCTCTTCCGCTGTTTCCCGCCGGTCTCGGAGCGACCGAGGACCACTATCCGGATCGCCTCATCAAGATCATCGTGCCCTGGCCCGCCGGCGCCATCACCGACATGACGGCGCGCCTGCTTGCCAACCAGTGGTCGACGGAATTCAGTCAGGCCGTCGTCGTTGAGAACAAGCCGGGCGCGTCGGGCACGATCGGTCACGGCGTGGTCGCCCATTCGCCGGCGGACGGCTACACCGTCCTGTTCGGAACCAACAGCACCTACGCCATCGCGCCGAACATCCTGCAATCGCTGTCCTATGACAACGACAAGGCGTTCGCGCCGGTCGGATTGGTGTTGCGGTCTCCGCAGATGCTCTGCGTGAGTCCGGCCTTTCCCGCCAACACGGTCCCGGAGCTGCTGGATCACGTGCAGAAGCATCCGTCGAACGAGGTGAACTTCGCCTCCGCCGGCCCGGGCAGCACGAGCCACATGGCGATGGAGCTCCTGATGTCGATGGCCCAGATCCGCATGCAGCACGTGCCGTATCGGGGCGGCGCGCCGGCGTTGCAGGCCCTGATGTCGGGTGAAGCGAGCGTCGGATTTGTCGATCTGTCCACCGCCCTTCCGGTGGCCAAGTCCGGCATGCTGCGGATGCTGGCCGCCAGCACGACGGAGCGGTCAGCACTTCAGCCGAACCTGCCGACGATCGCGGAAACCGTTCCTGGATTCCAGTCG
>NZ_JAFAVV010000315.1 GCF_019242285.1 Bradyrhizobium sp. | reverse complement strand
CATACCGGCGGTCGATGCGCGCCGCAACGAGCTAGCGCGCATGGCCGGGCGGCGGATCGTGCAGATGGTGGACGAGGACGTCCTGCTTTCGAAGATCCTGACGCGCGAAGCGTTCGAGAATGCGATCCGCACACTCGGCGCCATCGGCGGATCGACGAACGCGGTCGTGCACCTGCTGGCGATCGCGCGCCGGGTCGGGATTGACCTCACGCTGGACGATTTCGACCGGCTTGGCCGCGGGCTGCACTGCCTGGTGGACCTGATGCCCTCGGGCAAATATCTGATGGAGGACTTCTGCTACGCTGGTGCCCTGCCGGTTGTGTTGCGCCGGCTGGGCGAGCACGGGCTGCTGCACAAGGATGCGCCTACGGTCAACGGAAGCACGATTTGGGAGAACGTCAAGGACGCCCAGTGCTGGAACGACACGGTGATCACCCCGTTCGAGCGCCCGTTCAAGCCGGAATCGGGGATGGCGATCCTGCGCGGCAACCTCGCCCCGGACGGCGCGGTGATCAAGCCGTCCGCGGCCAGCCCCGAGCTGATGCGTCACACCGGCCGGGCCGTCGTTTTCTCGAACGTCGAGCACATGCACGAAGCGGTCGAGGACGATGCGCTCGAGATCGAGCCCTCCTGCATCATGGTACTGCAGAATTGCGGCCCGAAGGGCTATCCCGGCATGGCCGAGGTCGGCAACATGCCGATCCCGCACAAGCTGCTGAAGCAGGGCGTGCGTGACATGGTCCGCATCTCCGATGCACGGATGTCGGGCACGGCATACGGCACCGTCGTCCTGCACGTGGCGCCCGAAGCCGCGGCCGGCGGCCCCTTGGCGCTGGTCCGCACCGGCGACACCATCACGCTCGACGTCGCCGCGCGCTCGCTGCACCTTCACGTCGACGACGCCGAGCTCGCCAAGCGCCGGGCGGCCTGGACGCCGCCGGACGCGCACGCCTCCCGTGGCTACGTGCGGATGTACGTCGATCACGTGCTGCAGGCCAACGAGGGCGTCGATCTCGACTTCCTGGTCGGCCGTACCGGCTCTCCGGTCCCGCGCGACAACCACTGAGAGGCCGACCTTGCCCATCCGACCGTATCGCGGCGTTTTTCCCGTCGTCCCCACGATCTTCACCGCCTCGGGCGATCTCGATCTCGACGGCCAGAAGCGCGCCGTCGATTGCATGATCGACGCCGGCTCGCAGGGGCTCTGCATCCTTGCCAACTTTTCGGAGCAGTTCGTGCTCGCCGATGCGGAGCGCGACCGGATCATGGACGCGGTGCTCGCCCATGTGGCTGGCCGCGTCCCCGTGATCGTCACCACCACGCATTTCGCGACCGCGGTCTGCGCCGAGCGCAGCCGCCGGGCCGAGGCGGCCGGGGGGGCGATGGTGATGGTCATGCCCCCTTACCACGGCGCCACCATCCGCGTGCCCGAACCGGCGATCTACGAGTTTTTTCGCGCCGTTTCCGGCGCGATCTCGATCCCGGTGATGATCCAGGACGCGCCGGTGGCCGGCACCAACCTGTCCGCTGCCTTCCTCGCGCGCATGGCGCGCGAGATCCCGGGCGTGGCCTATTTCAAGATCGAAGTGCCGCAGGCCGCGGCGAAGCTGCGCTCCCTGCTCGAGCTTGGCGGCGAGGCCATCGAGGGGCCATGGGACGGCGAGGAGGGTATCACGCTGATGGCCGACCTCGATGCGGGTGCCACGGGGGCCATGACGGGCGGCGGCTATCCGGACGGGTTCCGCCAGATCGTCGACCCGTATTTCGCCGGCGACCGCGGCGCGGCGATCGAGGCCTATCAGCGCTGGCTGCCGCTGATCAACTACGAGAATCGCCAATGCGGGCTGCTCGCCGCCAAGGCGTTGATGCACGAAGGCGGGGTGATCGCGTGCGAAGCCGGCCGCCATCCGATCCCGCCGTTGCACCCCGCCATCCGCGCCGGGCTGGTCGAGACGGCGCGCCGGCTCGATCCGGTCGTGCTCCGCTGGGGACGCTGATGCCGCTGCGCCTGGCCGTGGTCGGCCTCGGTAAGATCGCCCGCGACCAGCACCTCCCGGCCATCGCCGCCACGGACGGCGTCGAACTCGCCGCGCTTGCCAGCCGCAATGCCCGCCTACCGTCCGTGCCATGCTTTCCGACCATCGAGGCTCTGTTGCGCGACGGGCCGGACATCGATGCCGTCGCGCTCTGCACCCCGCCGCAGGGGCGGCACGCGCTGGCCGCGGCGGCGTTGGCCGCCGGAAAACATGTTCTTCTCGAGAAGCCACCCAGCGCGACCGTTGCCGAACTCACCTTCCTGGTCGAGGCCGCGCGCCGTGCCGGGCGCACGCTGTTCGCGACCTGGCACTCCCGCTTCGCCGCCGCCGTGGAGCCGGCGCGCGACCTGCTGGCGCAGCGAAGAATCCGCGCCGTTCGGATCGCCTGGAAGGAAGACGTCCGGGTGTGGCACCCAGGCCAGCAATGGATCTGGCAGCCGGGCGGCTTCGGCGTTCTCGATCCAGG
>NZ_JAFAVV010000065.1 GCF_019242285.1 Bradyrhizobium sp. | reverse complement strand
GAGGAGCGCAAGCACCAGTTCGCTACCTGGTACATTTTTGGGGCCTTCCTCGGCGTGATGCTCATCCAGTTCCTGTGGCTCCGCTTCACTCAGGTTGAAACCATTCCGTATAGCCAGTTCGAGCAATTGCTCACGGACAACAAAATTTCCGAAGTGCTTGTTGGCACCGAGACCATACAAGGCACGCTCAAGGAGCCGTTCCCCGATGGGCGGAAGCTGTTCTACACGGTCCGTGTCGATCCAGCCCTCGCTGATAAACTGAAGGAACACGGGGTTACCATCACGGGTGCGCCTTCGAGCAGTTTTCTCTCGACAATCTTATCGTGGGTGCTGCCAATATTCTTCTTCTACCTGATCTGGACCTATGGCTTCCGCCGTATGGCCGAGCGACAGGGGCTTGGCGGCTTGATGGCGATTGGGAAATCGCGCGCCAAGGTCTATGTCGAAACAGACACCAAGGTAACCTTTCGGGACGTAGCCGGTGTCGACGAGGCGAAATACGAGCTCCAGGAGGTCGTCGCTTTTCTGCGCGACCCGAGATCGTTTGGACGGCTGGGGGCTCGTATTCCCAAAGGTGTGTTGCTGATCGGGCCGCCGGGTACCGGGAAAACGTTGCTCGCCCGCGCGGTGGCGGGTGAGGCAGGTGTACCCTATTTCTCGATTTCGGGCGCCGAGTTCGTCGAGATGTTCGTGGGCGTCGGCGCCGCGCGCGTCCGCGACTTGTTCGAGCAAGCGCGCAAGGCGGCCCCGTGCATCATCTTCATTGACGAGCTGGACGCGCTTGGACGTAGCCGGATGTCCGGCGCGATTGGCGGCTACGACGAGAAGGAACAGACGCTCAACCAGCTGCTTGCCGAGCTCGACGGCTTCGATCCGAGTACCGGAGTGATCCTGCTGGGCGCTACCAATCGCCCCGAGGTGCTCGATCCGGCCCTGCTACGGCCAGGGCGCTTCGACCGGCAGGTGCTGGTCGATCGACCGGACCGCTCCGGGCGACTGGAAATCCTCAAGGTTCACGTCAAAAAGGTGCGGCTGGCAGAAGGCGTCGATCTCAACCAGATCGCCGGGTTGACCCCCGGCTTCACTGGCGCGGACCTGGCCAATTTGGTGAATGAGGCGGCAATCGTGGCGACGCGGCGCAACGGCGAGGCGGTGACGCTCGAGGATTTTACCGCCGCGATCGAACGCATAGTCGCGGGGCTCGAGAAGAAGAGCCGTATTCTCGGCCCGGTGGAACGCAGTCGGGTCGCCCATCACGAGATGGGCCATGCATTGGTTGCCGCGACCCTGCCGGGGGTCGATCCGGTCCATAAGGTCTCGATCATTCCGCGCGGTGTCGGGGCTCTCGGTTACACCATGCAGCGGCCGACGGAGGATCGCTTCTTGCTGGCGCGCGAGGAGCTCGAAAACCGAATTGCGGTGCTGATGGGCGGACGTGCCGCGGAAGCTCTGATCTTCGACGGAGAGGTCTCCACGGGTGCTTCCGACGACCTACAGCGGGCGACTCAGATCGCCATGGAAATGGTCACCCGCTACGGCATGAACGAGACGATCGGACAACGCACCTACGCGCCGCCGCCCCAACCCTTCCTGGCTGGGACGACAACCACTCCCGTCGATGCCTCAGATTCGACAGAGCGCGAGATCGATGTCGCCGTGCGCGACCTTGTGGCGACGGCGTTCAGCCGCGCAACCGATATTCTGCGCTCGCGTCTTGGCGATCTCGAAGCAGGCGCCCGGCTGCTGCTGGTCCAGGAGACTCTGACGGCCGATCAGTTCCCTGCGATCCGCTCGACCGCCCCGTTGGCAAATCCGGTATAGACAACAATTTTGCGTAAGCTGGCATTGGCCGCGCCTCCTCGACAATTACTGCGCGGAACGCGACGCCTCCCGTGCGAGTTTGATGTGCGCCTTCAGGGCGTCGGCGCCGATGGCACCAACGATGACGTCCTTGCCGATCACATAGCTCGGTGTCCCGGAGATGCCCAGGGCCGAAGCGAGCTTCGTATCCTCGCCGATCGTAATGGCGACCTCGTCGCTCGTCATGTCCTTTGCGAGCCGCGCCATGTCGAAACCTTGGTCTTTCGCCGCGTCGAGCGCCTTCTGCTCGGTCGCGACACCTGGGGCCCCCAGCAGCTCCTGATGAAAGGCAAGATATTTCGCGGGGTCCTGCATGCGCGCCGCGATCGCGACGCGCGCCGCCTCGGTCGAGCCAGGACCAAGGATCGGAAACTCCTTCAGCACCAGCTTGAGGCGCGGCTCGTCACGCAAAAGCGCTAGCGTGTCCACGAGCGCGCGCTTGCAGAAGCCGCAATTGTAATCGAAGAATTCGACCAGCGTCACCTCGCCTTGCGGATCTCCCAAGGTGACCTGATGCGGCGAGGCATAGAGCTCCGCGGCGTTGGCGCGGATCACGCCGCTGTCCGGGCCGGGCCTGGCCGCCGCGCTCGCCGACGCCGACACGCTCGAGCGGTGCTTCATCAGCTCGGCCAGAATCTGGCCGACCGCCTCCGGATGTTTGATGAAATAGTCCCTCACAATCGCGCCCACCTCGTCCGGGTGGGCGGCCATGTAGTCCCTGATGATCGCCTCAGTCGCGGTGCGGCTGTCTTGCGCCGGCGAGCTCCCAGGCGCACCCACCCAGCTGAGGAGGGCGGCGATGACGGGAAGCACGGAACGCATCGATGATCTCCTATCGTGGGTGGGGCTGGCCACCGCCGGGCCCGAATCCGGCACCTCCGGGCCCCGGAAAAGCCGGACCTCGCGGTGGACCGAACTGACCGGGAGCAGGCGCCAGCGTGCCCGGACCTCCAAAGGGCACGCATATGCCGGCGCGATTGCGGATGGCACCTCGCGGGCACGGCGCCGGCACGCAAATTCCACGCGGATTGGGCATTAATCCGGGCGGGCAGTGCAGGGGAGCGAGCGGTGCGCAGACGCCATTCGCTTGACGTGTCGTGCCGGGCGGACAGGGGGACGGGGTGATCGGCGTGCAGGAACCGTCCGGGGCTCTGATTTGGCCGCGTGGGCAGTGCGGCGGGGGTGCCTGCGCGCAAACGCCATTTCGCAGGCGCTTCTGGCCGGGCGGGCAGGGCGGCGGGGCGACCGGTGCGCAAACGCCATTTCGCCTGCGCTCCCGACCGGGCGGGCAGGGCGGAGGTCCGACCGGCGCACAGTGCCCGTTACGCATCAGCGCCTCGCCGGCCGGGCAGGCAGGCGGCACGACGACCGGTGGAGGAATGACGACCGGCGGAGGAACGACGACCGGCGGCGGTGCCGGGCGCTGGCAGGCTCCCTGCGCATTGCGGAACTCGCCTGGACCGCAAGGGAGCTGGCCGACAAGGCATGAGCGTCCGTCGGCACTGACGAAACGGCGATTGCAGCAGCTCCCGTCCGGCATCCTGGCGTAGCCCGCGGCGCAAGCCGGAATGCTTTGGATTTGCGCCGGACACTCGGCGCGATTGGATGGGTCGACCGGCTGCGAACAGCAGACCCCGGTCGTCGTGACGTTCCCGGGCGCGCAGCACGCGCCGCCCGCGGTCGGAATGCGGCCGGCGGCGCAGCAGAGATGTCCGATTGGAATGTGGAAGATCGGGACGCACATGTTCTTGCCGGGCAATGCCGGCGCCTGGCCTGGCGGGCAGCAAACCCCGGTCGAGGTGACGTTGCTTTCGAGGCAACACGTGCCGCCTGCTTGGACGTAGCCACTGGGGCACGGGCATTGCGCGGTTACAGCTCCGCCGGGCGGGCAAGCGGGCGGCTTCGTGGGTTGGCATTGGCCGTTGACCACCGAGCCGGCGCAGCAGGCTGGCGCGCCGCCAGAGCCGGTGTAGACATGGCTCGAATCGCAGCAGAAATTGCTCGGTCCGATCGCCGTCTGCCCCGCCGGGCAAGCCGAGTTCGAACATTCGGCGTTGGCCACGAGCGTCGCGACCGGACAACAGCGGCCGCCGATCTGAACATCAGGCCGCGGGCAGCTAGGCGCACAGCTCCCGGAAGGGATGCGGCGCACTTCGTCCGGCTGGCACGAGCCTGGCGGAGGCGGCGGCGGGTGGCGGATTTTCGGTGGAATGAGCGGTGGCCCCGTCCGACCCGGCGGCGCAACGGGCGGGGCGCCGGGCCCGGCGGGCGGGGCGGCGCTGGGAGGGGCGGCCGGCACCTCGAGGCCCGCGTGCGCCGCCGCCTCGCAAACCTTCGGTATGGCGATATCGCCCATATGGCCGCGCGCCGCTTCGTCGGAAGGACCATCGGCATAGCTGATGAAATAGCTCTCAACGGGCGGAGCGTTGCGCGGCCGGTTCTGCCACGCGCCGACGCCCTGAAGACCGCTGACTGGCAGAGCGCCCGATCGGGCGAGACGCTCCGCGAGGGTAGCGTCGGCGGACTGACGCAAATCTTCGCCCGACATCCAGACGAAGCCACCGCACGAGCCCGTGATGATGTCGCCGTCGCGGTCATAATTATAGCCGACCTCGACGCCGCCATTACCGTTGCGATAATCATGCGGGAAGCCAAGCGCATATTCGTCCGGCTGCTCCTGCCAGACGCGGCGGCCGGCGGCTTTTCCGACGATCGCGTAGCGTAGGACGCGTCCGATCGCCGGCTGAGACAACGCTTCGAAATCGAACGCGCCCGTTGGCGCCGGCCGCTCGGCGACCAGCATCCTGCCCTGAGCGTCGAAGGTAATCTTCGAGATTTCGGTCGGGCCCTGCGCGGGAGGCACGGCGAGTTCGATGACGGCGTCATCGCCGAAGGCGCCATCCGACCCGAGACCAACGGACCAGACCTGCAAGCCCTCGGCGATTGCATAGAAGAGGCGGCCGTCATGAACCGCAACGCCAAAGACGCGCCGCGCCGGGGAAGCGAGATTCCAGGTCGCGGGATCACCGCTGTCGAAGCGAGGGCTTGTGATGTCGATCGGTTGCTGCGTGCTCCAGGGGACAGCCGGCAGCTCTTGAGCGGCGCGCCCGGCAACGCCGTGATCGTAAGTGCCGAGATCGGCGCCGTTGAGGCCGAGGCGATGGATGAGGCCGGTCTCGCGATCGGAAACGAACAGCGACTTTGATCGCGGCTCGAACGTGAGCTCGCCGAGGGCGGCCCCGGAATTGAGCCGGCTCCCGGTGGTCACGTTGGCAAACA
>NZ_JAFAVV010000010.1 GCF_019242285.1 Bradyrhizobium sp. | reverse complement strand
TTGACGCCGGCAATACGGGCCACGAATTTCTCTCCTGTCGCCGATCCCTCCTGGGAACCGGGCTGTTGAGGACTTGCTGTCTCGGGCAGAGGTCCGCAGACGCGAACACGACGCCCGCCCCCTGCTCGTTTTGGGGCCCGGCGTCGTCATAAAACCATCCGATTTGGATGCGGGTTATTAAAGGATTGCAGCCGCTTTCGTCAACCGATTCCAGGTTTTAGCGACGCTTTTTCGCGAGCTTTTTTGCCGTTTTGGTCCCTTTCCGGGGGGTCTTTTTGACCGCCGCCGCCTGCTTCGGCGCCTTCCGGGCCGATTTCGCCGACTTGGCCCCCTTTTGGGCCGCCGGACGCCCTTTTGCGGCACCCCTGGCCGCTCCCCGCGCCAGCGCCGTAGCCTCCCTGTCCGCCGTCTTGGTCCCGGTCGCCTTGGTCCGCGCCCGCGCCGCTCCGCGCTTGGGACTGCGCTTGGCCGGCGTTGTGCGACCGGCGGCCTTGCTGGTTCCCGCGCTGGTTGCGTCCAGGATGCGACCGATCTCGCGGGTGACCTCCTCGATGCTCATCATGCCGTCGACCGTCGAGAAGATGCGGTGATCGGCATAGTAATGAACCAGCGGCTCGGTCAGGGAGCGGTAGGCTGCCAGGCGCTTGATGAGCACCTCCGGCGTGTCGTCGGCGCGCACTTCTCCGCCGCGTGCCCGCGTTTCCGCCGCGCGCGTTTCGATGCGCTGCAACAGCACACCCTCATTGACCTTCAGCTCGATCACGGCATCGAGCTCCATGTGCTTGTTCGTCAGGAGCTCGTCGAGTTCTTCGGCCTGCCGCACCGTGCGCGGGAAACCGTCGAGGATGAAGCCGTTATGCGCGTCGGGCTGCTCGATCCGGTCGGAGATGATCCCGACCACGATCTCGTCCGGCACGAGATGGCCGGCCGCCATCAGATCCTTGGCCTTCAACCCGATCGGCGTCTGTGCCGCAACCGCAGCGCGCAGCATATCGCCGGTGGAAAGCTGCACGATACCGTAGCGCCGTACCAATTGCTGCGCCTGCGTGCCCTTGCCCGACCCCGGCGGTCCCAGAAGTATCAGTCTCATTGACGTCCGCCCCTCGCATTGGTGAGCGATACGTCGCGCACCTGGGTTCGAATATCAAGGATCGTGCAAACCAAAATCAACATCGAACCACCGCTGATTTCACAGGGTAGCGCTGCACCGCGAGCGGCCAGCACCTCCGGAAGCAGCGCCACGGCCGTGAGATAGGCGGCTCCGACGACGGTCGTCAACGACACCAGGCGATCGAGATGGCCGGCCGTGGGCTCGCCCGACGCCACGCCGGCGATCGTTCCGCCCTGCTCCGCGAGCCTGTCTGCGGCGTGCCCGGGGTCGACGACGTAGGACGTGTAGATGAAGGTCAAGGCGAAGATCAGGACGGCCGTGACGAGAGTGCAGCGCAAAACCATGCGACGACCGGCTTCGCCCGACCGCTCGAGCCGGTTCAGCCTGCCCCACACCACCGACAGAAGCCGGATGATGACCGCCGCAGTCGCATAGGGAACGATGCCCAGCGAGAAGATCGAGACGCGAACCAGGGCGCCTTCCGGGAGCGGTCCGGCCGGCGTCCATATGGACGCAACCGGGACGTGGCTGCCGAGCCGGAAAATGAGCAGCGCGCCGATCGTGACAACGATACGGCGCGCCAGCTCATGGTTCATCTACGACGGCCTCTCAATTTCGACTTCCTGATCAGCCCCTCATATTGGTGGGCGAGCAGATAGCCCTGCACCTGCGCCACCGTATCCATGGTCACGCTGACCACGATCAGGAGCGACGTACCGCCAAAATAGAACGGAACCGAGGCGTAGGAAATCAGAATCTCCGGGATCAGGCAGACGATGGCGAGATAGATCGCGCCGAGCACCGTGATCCGCGACAGTACGTAGTCGATATGCTCGGCGGTGCGCTCGCCCGGCCGGATGCCGGGAATGAAGCCGCCATGCTTCTTCAGATTGTCGGCGGTCTCGGTCGGGTTGAACACGATCGCGGTATAGAAGAAGGCGAAGAACACGATCAGCGCGAGATAGAGAAACAGGAACAGCGGCCGGCCGTGGCCGAGCTGGGTGGTGAGCCACTGGAACCACTCGGGCCCGCGGCCGGCGTTGAAATTGGCCACCGTGGTCGGCAGCAGCAGCAGCGACGAGGCGAAGATCGGCGGGATCACGCCCGAGGTATTGAGCTTGAGCGGCAGATGCGAGGATTGTCCCTCGAACACCTTGTTGCCGACCTGACGCTTCGGATACTGGATCAGCAGCCTTCGCTGCGCGCGCTCCATGAACACAATGAAGGCGATGACGGCGACCGCCATCACAATCACGATCAGGATCAGCGGCGTCGACAATCCGCCGGTTCGGCCGAGCTCGAGCATGTTGGCGAGCGCGGTCGGCAGCTCGGCGACGATGCCGGAGAGAATGATCAGCGAGATGCCGTTGCCGATGCCGCGCGAGGTGATCTGCTCGCCGAGCCACATCAGGAACATGGTGCCGCCGGTCAGCGTGATCGCGGTCGACAAGCGGAAGAACAGGCCGGGCTCGCTGACCACGTTGCCCGCTCCCTCGAGCCCCACCGCGATACCATAGGACTGGAACGCGGCGAGCAGCACGGTGAGATAGCGCGTGTACTGGTTCAGCGTCTTGCGGCCGGCCTCGCCTTCCTTCTTCAGTGCCTCGAGCTGCGGCGACACCGTGGTCAGGAGCTGGATGATGATCGAGGCCGAGATGTACGGCATGATGTTCAGCGCGAAGATCGCCATGCGGTGGATGCCGCCGCCGGCGAACATGTTGAACATACCGAGGATGCCGCCCTGCTGGGTGCGGAACACCTGCTCCCAGATGTTGGGATCGATGCCGGGCAACGGAATGTATGTGCCGAGGCGGTAGACCAGAAGCGCGCCGAGGGTGAACCAGATGCGCTTCTTCAGCTCGTCGGCCTTGGCAAACGCGCCGAAATTGATGTTGGCTGCCAGTTGTTCCGCTGCTGAGACCATGTTTGGCTTTCTCCCGCCGCCCGACGCGCCGTCCTGCCCGCCTCGAGGGGCAACGGCAGACGGCGGCCATTATCTGGTGCCCGCTGCCGATAAGTCCACCGTCAGCGCGGTGCGCACCGCCCGCGCGGGCGGGCGATGACGCAGATGTTACGCCGCCTCGCCGCCGTCGCTCTTCGCGGGCGCCAGAAGCTTCACGGTGCCGCCGGCCTTCTCGACCGCCTCGACGGCGGATTTCGACGCGCCATGCACCTCGACATTCACCTTCGCCTTGAGCTCGCCGCGGCCGAGCAGCCGCACGCCGGCCTTGGACCGGCGCAGCACGCCCGACTTCACCAGCGCCTCGGCGTTGATGGGAGCGGCGGCGTCGAGCAATTTGGCGTCGATCGCCTGCTGGATGCGGTCGAGATTGACCTCCGCATATTCCACCCGGAAGATGTTGGTGAAGCCGCGCTTGGGCAGGCGCCGATGCAGCGGCATCTGGCCGCCTTCGAAACCCTTGATGCGCACGCCGGTACGCGCGGTCTGGCCCTTGCCGCCGCGGCCCGAGGTCTTGCCCTTGCCGGAGCCGATGCCGCGGCCGACCCGCATGCGCTTCTTGCGCGCGCCGGCATTGTCGGCGATATCGCTGAGCTTCATCGCCCTTCTCCTTATTCCCTATTTCCCGTCGACGATGCGGACGAGATGTTGAACCTTCTCGATCATGCCGCGAACCGCCGGCGTATCCGGCAGCTCGGTGACCCGGCCGATCTTGTTGAGCTTCAGCCCGATCAGCGTCGAGCGCTGCGAGTGGTGCCGGCGGATCGGGCTGCCGGTTTGCTCGAGCTTGATCGTCTTTGCGGCCTTGGCCATCGTCGTAAACTCCGAAACGCGCTGACGCGCTAGCTTATTCGTTTGAGCATGATCTTATCGGAAAATCGGTACCCACTTTTCCGGATCATGCTCTGGCTAGTCCGCGGCCGCTTCGGCGTCGCCGCCGACGCGGCGGGCCTGCAGCGTGGACACCTTGATGTTGCGGCGCGCCGCGACCGAGCGCGGCGAATCCACCTGCTTCAGCGCGTCGAAGGTCGCCCGCACCATGTTGTAGGGGTTGGACGAACCGATCGACTTCGCCACCACGTCCTGGATGCCGAGCGTCTCGAACACGGCGCGCATCGGACCGCCGGCGATGATGCCGGTGCCGGCCGGCGCCGCACGCAGATAGACGCGACCCGCGCCGTGGCGGCCGGCGATGTCGTGATGCAACGTGCGGCCTTCGCGCAACGCCACCCGCGTCAGATTGCGCTTGGCCGACTCGGTCGCCTTGCGGATCGCCTCCGGCACCTCGCGCGCCTTGCCATGGCCGAACCCGACCCGGCCCTTCTGGTCGCCGATCACGACCAGCGCGGCGAAGCCGAAGCGCTTGCCGCCCTTGACCACCTTCGCCACGCGGTTGATGTGGACCAGCTTGTCGACGAACTCGCTGTCGCGCTCCTCGCGCTCCCGGCTCCGTTCGCGTCCACCGCGCTCGCCGCGTTCCCGTTCAGCCATGGTGTGTTCCAATCTTTCGGAGGCTCAAAACCTCTGTCCTCATATCCATCTGGTTCTAGAAGCTCAGCCCGCTCTCGCGCGCCGCATCCGCCAGCGCCTTGACGCGGCCGTGATAGAGATAGCCGCCGCGGTCGAACACGACCTCCTTGACGCCCTTCTTCACCGCGCGCTCCGCCAGCAACTTGCCGACAGCCTTGGCGGCGTCGATGTTGGCGCCGGTCTTCTCGCGCATGTCCTTTTCCAGCGACGAGGCGGAGGCGAGCGTCTCGCCCTTCTGGTCGTCGATGACCTGGGCATAGATGTGCTTCGACGAACGGAACACCGACAGCCGCGGACGACCGCCGCCGGAACGGCGCAATGACAGCCTGACCCGTTGCTTGCGCCGGTCATTCGTAACCT
The DNA here is from genome assembly GCF_019242285.1 of Bradyrhizobium sp. Lineage (GTDB taxonomy): Bacteria > Pseudomonadota > Alphaproteobacteria > Rhizobiales > Xanthobacteraceae > Bradyrhizobium. The sequence goes on along the minus strand of NZ_JAFAVV010000010.1, from coordinate 1,675 downwards.
TGCTTCTCGACATCGCCGGCTCCGTTACTTCTTCTTGCCTTCCTTGCGGAAGATGAACTCGTTGGCATATCGCACGCCCTTGCCCTTGTAGGGCTCCGGCGGGCGCCAGGCGCGGATCTCGGCCGCGACCTGGCCGACCCGCTGCACGTCATTGCCCGAGATCGTGATCTCCGTCGGCTTCGGCACCACGATCTGGATGCCTTCCGGAATCGGGAAGACCACGTCGTGGCTGTAGCCGAGCGCAAGCTGCAGGTTCTTGCCCTGCATCGCGGCGCGGTAGCCGACGCCGGTGATCTCGAGCTTCTTCTCGAAGCCCTTGGTGACGCCTTCGACCAGATTGGCGATCTGCGCCCGCGCCGTGCCGTACAGGGCGCGCGCGCGGTTGGTCTCGGCGCGCGGCGCCACCGTGACCACACCCTTGTCGAGCTTCACCTCGACGTCGTTGTGCACGACGAACTGAAGCTGGCCTTTCGGCCCCTTCATCTTCACCGTCTGTCCATCGACGGTCGCGGTGACCCCCGAGGGGATCGTCACCGGCTTCTTGCCGATACGTGACATGGCAAATTTCCTTCTCAGAACACCGTGAAGAGAATCTCGCCGCCCACATTCGCGTCGCGCGCGTCATGGTCGGCCATGATCCCCTTCGGCGTCGACAATACCGAAATGCCGAGCCCGTTGTTGACCCGCGGCAGGTTCTTCACCGAGGCGTAGACACGCCGGCCGGGCTTGGAGACGCGCTCGATCTCACGGATGACGGGCTCGCCGTCGAAATATTTCAGCTCGATCTCGAGCTCGCTGCGCCCGGAGGAATGCTCCACGCTGGCATAGCCGCGGATGTAGCCCTCCGCCTTGAGCACCTCGAGCACGTTGGCGCGCATCTTGGAGCCCGGCGAGGACACCTTCGACTTCGAGCGCATCTGCGCGTTGCGGATGCGGGTGATCAAATCGCTGATCGGATCGTGTGTCGACATCTCTTCCGACCCTCCCTTACCAGCTCGACTTGACGAGTCCGGGGACCATGCCCTTGGAGCCGAGCTCCCGGAGCGCGATGCGGCTGAGCTTGTTCTTGCGGTAGTTCGAGCGCGGCCGGCCCGTCAATTCGCAGCGGTTGCGAATCCGGGTCGCGGACGAGTTGCGCGGCATTTCCGCAAGCTTCAGGGTCGCGGCGAAGCGCTCCTCCATCGGCTTGGTCTTGTCGGCGATGATCTCCTTCAACCGCGCACGCTTGGGAGCCGCGTTCTTGGTCATCCGCTTGCGCCGGTTGTTCTTCTCGACTGAACTCTTCTTTGCCATGCTTGGCTCCTTGTATCCGCGTTTGAGAGGCTGTCGGTCAGCGTCTCACTGCCGGAACGGGAAATTGAAAGCGGTCAACAGCGCGCGCGCCTCGTCGTCGTTGCGCGCGGTGGTGCACACCGTGATGTCCATGCCCCAGGACTCGCCCGCCTTGTCGAAATCGATCTCGGGGAAGATGATGTGCTCCTTGATGCCGAGCGAATAGTTGCCGCGGCCGTCGAAGCTCTTCGGATTCAGCCCGCGGAAGTCGCGCACGCCCGGCAGCGCCACGTTCACGAGCCGGTCGATGAACTCATACATCCGCGCCTTGCGCAGCGTCACCTTGCAGCCGATCGGCTGGTTCTCGCGCAACTTGTAGGTCGCGATCGCGATCCGCGAATAG
>NZ_JAFAVV010000934.1 GCF_019242285.1 Bradyrhizobium sp. | reverse complement strand
AGCAGGTCCGACATGTTGGCCTTGAGCAGCTCGGTGAGATGGGTCGAGAGCACGGTCGCGGCATCGACCACGGTGTAGCCCTTCAGCGACGCCTCTTCCTTCAGGCTGGCGTCGACCCAGGTGGCGGGCAGCCCGAAGGTCGGCTCGATGGTGTGGATGCCGGGCACCGTGACCTGGCCGCCGCCGGGGTCCATGACCATGAACTGGCTCGGCCAGATCTTGCCCGAGCCGGCATCGACCTCCTTGATCTTGATGATGTAGGTGTTGGCCTCGAGCTGGACGTTGTCGAGGATGCGCACCGCCGGCATCACGAAGCCCATCTCGATGGCGAGCGACTTGCGCAGCGCCTTGATCTGGTCGGTCAGGCGGTCGGTGCCGTCGGGGCCGTTGACCAGCGGCAGCAGCGCGTAGCCGAGCTCGATCTTGAGATCGTCGATCTTGAGCGCCGCCGAGATCGGCTCCTCCGCCGCGGCCGCGCCGGGCGCAGCGGCGGGCGCATCCTTCGCCTTGGCTTCCTCCACCGCCATCGCGCGCTTGCGCTTGTGCGCCGACCAGGCCAGCGCCGCGGCGCCCGAGCTCATGGCGAGGAACGGGATCGCGGGAATGCCGGGCAGGATCGCCAGCACGAACATCACCGCCGACGCCATGCCGAGCGCCTGCGGATAGCCGGAGAACTGCCTGATCAGCGCCTTGTCGGCGGCGCCGGAGACGCCGGCCTTGGAGACCAGGAGGCCTGCGGCAGTGGAGACGACCAGCGCCGGCACCTGCGTCACCAGGCCGTCGCCGACGGTGAGCAAGGTGTAGGTGCGCGCGGCCTCGCCGAAGGAGAGGCCCTGCTGTGCGACGCCGATGATGATGCCGCCGACCACGTTGATGAAGACGACCATGAGGCCGGCGACCGCGTCGCCGCGCACGAATTTCGAGGCGCCGTCCATCGCGCCGAAGAAGCCGCTCTCGTCCTCCAGCGCCTTGCGCCGCTCGCGCGCCACCTTCTCGTCGATCAGGCCTGCGGAGAGGTCGGCGTCGGTCGCCATCTGCTTGCCGGGCATGCCGTCGAGGTGGAAGCGCGCCGCGACTTCGGCGATGCGGCCCGAGCCCTTGGTGATGACCACGAAGTTCACCGTGACCAGGATCGCGAACACGATGATGCCGATGACGAAATTGCCGCCCATCACGAAATTGCCGAACGCCTCGATGACGTGGCCGGCGGCGTCCGTGCCCTCGTGCCCGCGCGACAGGATCAACCGCGTCGAAGCGAGGTTGAGCGACAGCCGCAGCATGGTCGAGATCAGCAGGATGGTCGGGAACGAGGAGAATTCCAGCGGCGCCTGGATGAACAGCGAGGTCATCAGGATCAGGATCGACAGCGTGATCGAGATCGCCAGGAACACGTCGAGCATCAGCGACGGCAGCGGCAGGATCAGGATCACCAGGATGGTGAGCACGCCGAGCGCCAGCGCGATGTCGCCGCGCCTCAGGATGCCGCCGATCTCGCTGAGCGAGGGGAAGCCGCCCGCGGTACCCGCGCCCTGACCTGCCGTGATGTCGACCATGTTGCCGTCGTCCCCGCGCGAATGCCGTTCACGGCTCCCAAGCGATTGTGCGGCGGCCCGGAGACCACCGTTTCGAAAGTGAGGCACCGCGCTGGCGTCCACGGAGATCTCCCCGTTTCACCCGACCCACGACACTCGACTTCACCCGGCAATTTTTGCCCGGTGTATGGTTAGAAAAGGGTTAATGCGCACCGATGTCGCGCACGCCGCTTTCCGATCTGACCCGTCAACCAACCCCACTCCGCTGTCATGCTCCGCGAGAGCGGGCATCCAGCTCGTAGGATGGGTAGAGCGCAGCGAAACCCATCATGCCGTCCGTGCCGCTGATGGGTTTCGCTCCCAGCTCCTGCTGTTCTGGCTTCGTGCGTGAGGTCGCTCTACCCATCCTACGATTCCACGCTGGATCGCCTGCGGTCGCAGGAATGACATCGGAGCAAGCTCCGGCGTTCTCGCGGCGCGTTCGCACCCGAGGCCTGCTGAGACCGTCGTCCCTCCGACAACGGAGGGCGCAGGGAAGACCGGGTGCCCGCCGCACCCATGGCCCCCGTGCGTGAAGAGTGCACGGGGCAGGAACCACAGGCGAAGGCGGAAACGACCCGGCCCTCCCTGCACGGTGGTTTACCGCTTATTCCGCGCTCTCCCCGGGGACCGGGCTTTCTTGCCCCCGTGACTCGCGCGATGCGAAAGCATCGTCACAAGCTTGACGCCAGCATCGGGGCGCCAGGACCACACGGCTTCGCCGTCCGCAACCGCGCCGCTCGTCCAGCGCCGCCATCGCGTCC
>NZ_JAFAVV010000687.1 GCF_019242285.1 Bradyrhizobium sp. | reverse complement strand
TTGTCATGACTTACATGCTGCCAGGCAATCCAGCGATGGTGAAGGCTGGGCCGTTTGCCACGCCCGAGCATCTCGCCGAGATGGAAAGGCAGATGGGGCTAGATCGGCCCCTGCCCGAACAATATCTGCGCTACATGTCCGGGCTCTTCCACGGCGACCTCGGCGAAAGCTCGGCGACAGGACGACCGGTGGCGCAAGATTTCCTGCAGCGCCTCCCGGCAACGCTCGAACTGAACTTCGCCGCGCTCATCATTGCAATCCTGGTCGGAATTCCGCTCGGCGTCGTCTCGGCGGTCCACCGCGACAGCTTCATCGACCATGTCGGGCGTATCGTCGGGATCACGGGCGTTGCCATGCCGAGTTTCTGGACCGGGCTGCTGCTGGTCTATGTCTTCTTCTACATGCTGAACATCGCGCCGCCGCCGTTGGGGCGCATCGGCTCGGGTATCACACCGCCCACTGCCATCACTGGAATGTACACAATCGATTCCCTACTCACCGCCAACTGGGTCGCGCTGCGTTCTAGTCTCGGTCAGCTCGTTCTGCCCGCTGCGACCCTTGGGTTCAGCGTCATGGCCCCGGTTGCCCGAATGGTGCGCTCGACCATGCTGGAGATTCTTGAGTCCGATTACATCAAGGCGGCCTGGGCGGCCGGCTTGCCGCGAAATACGGTGATTTATCGCGATGCCCTGCGCAACGCCATGATCCCGATCATCACCATCCTTGGTATCGTGTTCGGATTTCTGATGGCCGGCAATGCGGTAGTCGAGAGCGTCTTTGCATGGCCGGGCATCGGCAACTACGCCGTGACCGCGCTAATGACCAAGGACAGCGCACCGATCCAGTCCTTCGTTCTGTTCGTCGCCGTCATGTATGTACTGGTTAATCTGGTGGTTGACCTCGCCTATGGACTTGCCGATCCCCGGATCCGGCTGCGGTGATGTCGACGCTGCCGCTGTCGTCATCTTCGCCCCTGCGTTCGCGGTCACGCATGACCTGGCGGCGGATTCGCCGCAACCCCGTCTCCTTCGCGGCCCTCTGTGTGATCGCGTTGATTTTTCTAGCCGCCATCTTCGCGCCGCTGATTGCGCCCTACGGCCCGGATGAGCCCGATGCCGCCGTCGCCCTAGGAGCGCCGTCCTGGCACCACTGGCTTGGGACGGACATGTACGGCCGGGACCTCCTGTCGCGCATCATCTTCGCCGCGCGCATCGATCTCTCGGTCGCTTTCGTCGCAACTGCCTGTGCCCTTGCAATTGGTGCGCTCTCCGGCGCGGCAGTCGGCTATCGCGGCGGCTGGGTGGACAATGTCGCCATGCGAGGCGTCGATTCCCTTATGGCATTCCCGGCTTTCGTGCTTGCGATGGGGATCACAGCGGCGCTTGGCAATTCGACCGTGAACGTCGCGATCGCCATAGCCATCACGCAGATCCCATCCTATCTACGCCTGATCAGAGGCGAGATGTTACGAGTGCGCGAGATGGAATACGCCGATGCGGCCCGTACCGTCGGAAACCCGGCTTGGCGCATCGTGATGATCCATCTGCTGCCGAACTGTCTGCCGCCTTTGATCGTGCAGGCGACGCTCGCCATGGGCTTTGCGCTCTTGACCATGGCCTCGTTGTCCTTCATCGGGCTCGGCATCCAGCCGCCGCAGAGCGAATGGGGCGTGATGACGGCTGAAGGTGCCCAGCAGATCGTCACAGGTGAGTGGTGGCTGTTCCTGTTTCCAGGGCTTGCGATTATGGTCACCGTGCTGTCCTTCAACCTTATCGGCGACGGGCTTCGCGATTTGCTCGATCCGCGCATGCGGGGGATACGATGACACCCCTGCTCACCATTTCCGATCTTAGCGTGGCATTCGACAGCGATGCTGGGACCATCAAGGCCGTCGATCACATCAACCTGGAGATCCGTCGCGGCGAGGTGATGGGACTGGTTGGGGAGTCGGGATCCGGCAAGTCCGTGACGACCCTCGCGATCCTGCGGCTGATCCGTCGGCCTGGCCGGATTACATCCGGTACCATTCAGTTCGATGGCCTTGATCTGGCAACGCTCACCGAAGATCAGATGCGCCGTGTGCGCGGCGCCCGCATCGCGATGGTTTCCCAGACGCCGCGTACCGCCCTCAATCCGGTCATTCCGGTTGGGCGGCAGATTGCCCGGTTGTTCATGCTCCATGGCGGTCTGTCGAGGAAGGACGCCGACACGCGCACCCTCGAAATGCTCTCGATGGTGCGCATCCCTGATCCCGCTCGTCGCGCGCAGCAATATGCCCACCAGCTCTCGGGCGGCATGTGCCAGCGGGTGATGATCGCAATGGCTCTCGCCACTTCGCCGCAGCTCCTCCTCGCCGATGAACCAACAACAGGGCTCGATGCCTCGATCGCCGTGCGCATCCTCGACCTGCTGCGTGAGATGGGAGAGAAGACAGGCGCTGCGATCCTGTTCATCACGCACGATCTCGGCGTCGTGGCCGAGGTGTGCGACCGCGTCGCCGTCATGCACGCCGGTCAGGTTGTAGAAACCG
>NZ_JAFAVV010000605.1 GCF_019242285.1 Bradyrhizobium sp. | reverse complement strand
GATGTTGGAGTCCCCCTTCAGCAGCCCCTCGAAGCGTTCGACTTCGCGCTCGGTTGCGTAAATCGACGAATCCTGAGGGAGACTAAGATCGATGACCAGCTCCGGCCGGTCAGAAGCAGGGAAAAATTGCTGTTGGATAAAGCCGTAGCCATACAGCGACGCGGCAAAGAACGCGATCGTAGCGGCGATGACGAGCCAGCGGGCGCGCATGCAAAACAGAAGGGCCGCGCGAAACAGCCGCATGAAGCGGCCGGGTTCGCCATGGCCGCCGCCGTGCGATTTCATCGTCTTCGGCAGAATCGTGACGCCTATGACGGGCGCGAAAAGGACTGCGACGATCCACGAGGCCAATAGCGCAACGGCGATCACAGCAAACAGCGAATAGCAGTATTCGCCGGCGCCGCTCTTGGCGAAGCCAATCGGCACAAAGCCGGCGACGGTGACGAGGGTTCCGGTCAGCATTGGAAATGCAGTCGTCACCCAGGCATGCGTGGCCGAGTGCTCGCGGTCGACCCCCGCCTCCAATTGGCTGACCATCATCTCGATCGTGATCATCGCGTCGTCGACCAAGAGGCCGAGCGCAATAATCAGCGCGCCCAGGGAGATGCGCTGCAGGCTGATCCCCGAAGACTCCATGTAGACGAAGACCATCCCAAGCACGAGCGGGATCGAGCACGCGACGACGACGCCGGCGCGGAGGCCGAGGCTCAAGAAGCTGACGCCGAGGACAATCGCGATCGCTTCCCAGAGAGCCTTCGTGAAACCGCCGACCGCTTCCTCGACGACAACCGGCTGGTCGGCGACGAGGTGCGCCTCGACGCCGATCGGCAATTTCGCGACGATCTGCTCCATCTTGTGCGACACGGCCTCGCCAAAGACGAGGTTATTGCCGCCCTGTGCCATCGAGATGGAGAGCCCGATCGCCGGTTCGCCGTTGAACCGGAACATCGGCTGCGGCGGGTCCGAATACCCTTTGCTGATCGAAGCGACGTCCGCGAGCCGGAAGAATTTGCCATTGGCGTAAAGGTTGATGCGCTTCAGATCATCTACCGAATTGAACGCGCCGGAGACGCGGATCGCGTATCTCTCGACACCGGTTTGAATGATGCCGGACGGCGTCACGGCGTTCTGTTCCTGTAGGCTCTGGATCACCTCGTCACGGCTGACACCAAGCCCCGCCAGCTGGTGCGTGTCGAATTCGAGATAGAATTTCTGGTTCTGCGCCCCGATCAGCTGCGCTTTCGCCGAATTCTTGACCGTCAATATCTGTGTGCGAATTCGTTCGACGTAGTCGCGCAATTCACGGTGCGTAAATCCGTCGGCCGTGAACGCGTAGATAATGCCGAAAACGTCGCCGAACTCGTCATTGAAGCTCGGTCCGACAATGCCCTGCGGCAATGTCGCCTTTATGTCGGCGACCTTTTTGCGGACCTGGTACCAGACGTCCGGGATCGCCTCCTTCGGGGTATTGTCGAGAACATTGACGTAGATTGTCGAGATCCCAGCCTTAGTTTCGCTCTTGAGGTAATAGAGCGATGGCGTCTCCTGCAGTTTCTTCTCGATACGGTCGGTGACCTGCAGCATCGTGTCATCGATTGTCGCGCCCGGCCAGTAGGTCCGCACGAGCATTGTCTTGATCGAAAAGGACGGATCCTCCTCTCGCCCGAGCTCCCGGTAGGAGAGCACGCCGGCAACGACAAACAGGATCATCAAAAACCAGACGAAAGGGCGGTGATTGATCGCCCATTCGGAAAGATTGAAGCCTGTCACTGCACGGTCCCCGCGTCCATCAGGGCGACCTTCTGGCCCGGCAGCAATTTCTGCACTCCGGCGGTAACGACCACGTCGCCTTGCGCCAGACCGTCGCCGACGATGACCGAGTCGCCCTGGTAGCGCTGCACCGTGATCGGCTTCAACTGCACCGTATTGTCCTTCTCGACGAGCCAGACGGCGGGCTTTCCGTCCTTCTGGAACAGCGCGCTTCCCGGTATCGCGACGGTCTCCCCCTGATCCAAGGTAACCGTGCCGACGACATTGGCGCCGAGCCGCATCTGCGACGGCGCCTCCGGCAATGAGACGCGTACGGTGTAAGTGCGAGTGGCGGGGTCAGCTTGCGGCGAGATGTAGCGGACCGTACCCACCGTCTCGATTTCCGGGTTGCTGACGAGGTGAACCGTTACCGTCGGGTCCTTCGGGCGGTTCTTGAAGGCACCCTCGGCGATATTGAACACCGCCTCGCGTTCGCCGGGCTGCGCAAGACGGGCCACCATCTGTCCGGCGCTGACGACCTGCCCCGGATCTGAGCCTATGGCGGAAATGACGCCGTCGGCGTCGGCCTTGAGGTCTGTGTAGCCGAGGTTCTCGCTGGCCTGGGTCTGCCGGGCGCGCGCGGCGTCGAGCTGGGCTTGCGCGGTCTTGAATGTCTTCAGCGCCTGATCATACGCGACTTGAGTGGTGTGGCCATTCTTCAGCAGTTCGCGCTGGCGGTATTCCTGAGCTTGGCTCCGTGTTACCTCGGCCTCGGCCTTGGCGACCTCGGCCTTGGCCACCTCGAATTCTTGGCGGTATTGCTGCGGATCGAGGCGCGCCAGGAGCTGGTCTTTCTTCACCTCGGTCCCGACATCGACGGGCCGGTCGAGGATCTTGCCGTTGACCC
>NZ_JAFAVV010000445.1 GCF_019242285.1 Bradyrhizobium sp. | reverse complement strand
TGCGGATGCAGGTCGGGAAGCAGCCCCTTGGCCATGCTCATGGGCAGGAACGGTGCGCCGCTCTTCTCGACGAAATTCCTGATGGCCTCGTCGGCCTGGGCGTAGGCGGCGCCCTTGCCGAGAATGATCAGCGGACGTTTTGCGTTCCTCAGGACATCCAGCGCCCGCTTCACCGCCGATGGGGCAGGGAGCTGCGCCGGCGCCGGATCGTTCACCTTGACCAGCGACTTGCGGCCGGCCTCGGCATCCATCACCTGGCCGAACAGTTTTGCGGGCAGGTCGAGATAGACGCCGCCCGGCCGGCCCGACACGGCGGCCCGGATCGCGCGCGCAAAACCGATGCCGATGTCCTGAGCATGCAGCACGCGGAAGGCGGCCTTGCACAAAGGCTTCGCGATCGCGAGCTGGTCCATCTCCTCGTAGTCGCCCTGCTGCAGGTCGACGATCTCGCGCTCGGACGAACCCGAAATCAGGATCATCGGAAAGCAATTTGTGGTGGCGTGCGCGAGCGCGGTCAGGCCGTTGAGGAAGCCCGGCGCCGACACCGTGAGACAGACGCCGGGCTTCCTGGTCAGGAAGCCCGCGATCGCCGCGGCGTAGCCCGCGTTCTGCTCGTGGCGGAACGAGAGCACGCGAATGCCCGCGGCCTGCGCCATGCGGCCGAGATCGGTGATCGGGATTCCCGGCACGCCGTAGATGGTGTTGATGCCGTTGAGCTTGAGCGCGTCGATGACGAGGTGAAAGCCGTCGGTGAGCTCTTGCTCGCTGCCCGATGCCTCGGTCTTCGCGGCGGTATTAAGCATGGGCTTCGTCTCCCTGTTCTCGGACGAGTTGATCGTCTTCTGGTCGAAGGTTGTCGCTAGTTGAATTCCCGGCCGTGCGCCTCGACGAACGCGGCAAGCCCGAGCGTGTGGTCCCGCGCGCGCTTCTCGGCGAGCTCGGTGTTGCGCTCTTCGAGCGCTTCGATGATCGCAAGATGCTCGGGCAGCGAGGCGGCGATGCGCTCCGTCCGTCCGATCGTGAGCTGCCGGTAGCCGCGCACGTGCAGCAGGATGTCGTTGGTCATGTCGACCAGGACCGGCGATTCCGACAGCGAGATCAGCGCCTGGTGGAACGCGATGTTGGCCTTGGAATATTCGTCGACATGGTCCTGGGGCAGGCGGTCGGCGTTGAAGTCCCTGAAGAAGTCGCGCAGCGCCGTGATGTCCTTCTTGCGTGCGGTGGTCGTGATCAGCCGCGCCGCCATGCTCTCGAGCGCGGCCCAGGCGCGGATCATGTCGACGATCTCGCTCTTGGTCCGCCGCACCACCACGATGCCGCGGCGCGGCACGGTCTTCACGAAGCCGTCCTGCTCCAGCATCGCGATCGCCTCGCGGATTGGTGTGCGGCTGACGCCAAGCCGCTCCGACAGCGCGCGCTCGTCCAGCATGATCGGCTCGGGGGTGGCATAGATGTCCATCTTCAGGATGGCATCCTTCAAGGCCTCGTAGGCCTTGTTCTTGAAGCTCGTCTCCGGGGCAATCCTGACGATTGCGATATCCGTTTCGGCCATCGTCGGGGGTACCTTGAGTTGGTCCTTGGGTCGTTTCCGCAGCGCCACGACAAATCTCCTCGTTGGGAGATGTCTCTTTACAGGAAAATTGTTGAATTTATTTTTGGCATGCCAAATGCCAGAATGTCAAGTTCGCTGGTTTTTTCAGCGGTTCCGTACAATCGCTTGTCTTGACAATCACGTTTCTGGCATACCAAATGCCATAAAATGGGCGCTTCAGGAGGAAGCTCGATGTCGAACGCAAAAGATCAAGTCCGCAATATCCTCGACCAGGTCAAGACGGATCAGCGTACCAGCCTGACGGCGCCGGAAGGCAAGCTCGTTTGCGATGCCTACGCGATTCCCGTTCCGAAGGAAGCATTGGCCAAATCCGGCAGCGAGGCCGCCAAGCTTGCATCCGACATCGGCTTCCCCGTCGTGATGAAGATCGTCTCTCCCGACATCCTGCACAAGACCGAAGCGGGCGGCGTGGTGGTCGGCGTCAAGAGCGCCGCCGAGGCCGAGAAGAGCTATGACGCGATCCTCGCCAACGCGAAGAAATACAAGGCCGACGCCAGGATCGAGGGCGTCCAGGTGCAGCAGATGCTGGCCGGCGGCACCGAGGTGATCGTCGGCTCCATCACCGACGGCTCGTTTGGCAAGCTCGTTGCCTTCGGGCTCGGCGGCGTGCTGGTCGAAATTCTAAAGGACATCACCTTCCGCCTCGCACCCGCGACGAAAGAGGATGCGCTGTCGATGCTCGACGGCATCCAGGCCCACGACATGCTGAAGGGCGTGCGCGGCGGCGATCCGGTCAACCGCGAGGCGCTGGCGGATGTCATCGTCAAGGTCTCGCAGCTCGTCAGCGATTTTCCCGAAATTGTCGAGCTCGACCTCAACCCGGTGTTTGCGACAAAGAGAGAGGCGATCGCTGCCGACGTGCGCATCGTCGTCGATTTCAACTACAGGCCGCGCGAAAAACCGCGGCCGACCGAGGAAATCGTCAAGGCGATGAACCGCATCATGCAGCCCAAGGCGGTCGCCGTGATCGGCGCCTCCGCCGAGGACGGCAAGATCGGCAACTCCGTGATGAAGAACCTGATCAACGGCGGCTACGAGGGCGAGATCCTGCCGATCCATCCGAAGGCGGAAGAGATCCTGGGCTACAAGGCGTACAAGAGCGTCAAAGACGTGCCCGGCGTGATCGACGTCGCGGTGTTCGCTATTCCAGCGAAATTCGTGGCCGGCGCGCTCGCCGAATGCGGCGAGAAGAAAATTCCCGGCGCCGTCTTGATCCCTTCGGGCTTTGCGGAAGCCGGCCATCCGGAATTGCAGGCCGAGATCGTCGAGGTCGGCAAGAAATACGACATCCGCCTGATGGGGCCGAACATCTATGGCTTCTATTATACGCCCGTCAATCTCTGCGCGACCTTCTGCACCGCCTATGACGTGAAGGGCCATGCGGCGCTGTCGTCGCAGTCCGGCGGCATCGGCATGGCAATCATCGGCTTCTCCCGCTCGGCCAAGATGGGCGTCTCCGCGATCGTCGGTCTCGGCAACAAGTCCGATATCGACGAGGACGATCTGCTGGCGTTCTTCGAGCAGGATCCCAACACCAACCTGATTGCGCAGCACTGCGAGGATTTGAAAGATGGCCGCGCCTTTGCCGAAGCCGCCAAGCGGGTCTCGAAGAAGAAGCCGGTCGTGGTGCTGAAGGCCGGCCGCACGTCCGCGGGCGCGAAGGCGGCGAGCTCGCACACCGGCGCGCTCGCCGGCAACGACAGGATCTATGAAGACGTCTTCAAGCAGTCCGGCGTGATCCGTGCCCGCTCGCTGCGGCAATTGCTCGAATTCGCGCGCGGCGTGCCGGTATTGCCGACGCCGAAGGGTGAGAACATCCTGATCATCACCGGTGCCGGCGGCTCCGGCGTGCTGTTGTCGGACGCGGTCGTCGACAACGGCCTGTCGCTGATGGTGATGCCGCCGGACCTCGATGCAGCCTTCCGCAAGTTCATCCCGCCGTTCGGCGCCGCCGGCAATCCGGTCGACATCACCGGCGGTGAGCCGCCGATCACCTATGTCAACACCGTCAAGCTCGGTCTGTCGGACGACCGCATCCATGCGCTGATCCTCGGCTACTGGCACACCATCGTGACGCCGCCGATGGTGTTCGCCCGCAACATGGTCGAGGTGAAGAAGGAGATGGAAGCGAAAGGCTTCGTCAAGCCGATGGTGGCCTCGCTCGCCGGCGACATCGAGGTCGAGGAGGCGGCCGAATATCTCTACCAGAACGGCATCCCGGCCTACGCGTATTCGACCGAGCTGCCGGTCGAGGTCTTGGGCGCGAAGTACAAATGGGCACGCGGGGCGGGGCTGCTGTAGATCAGGGTTGCCCCAATCTCGATCCACCTCGCCCCGCCAGTGGGGAGAGCTCGGATTGCATCGTAAGATGCAATCCGGGTGAGGCAACTTTCCACGAGTCCCTCTGCGGAAGCCCCCTCACCCGACCCTCTCCCCGCAAGCGCGGGGCGAGGGAGCACACCTCCGAGGTCGCACGCGCAAAAGCTCGCCTTTCGGTCCTCTCAATGTCGGGATTCTCATTTATGTTCCGCTCGAGCCGCATGATACTTTGCGCGGAACGCGCATTCCTGTCCTCGGAGCCGGAACCTCGCTGCGCCTTGGTGGTTGAAGGTCATCTTCAAACACTGGAGGATAGGATGAGGACCAGTCTTGCTGTTTCGTTGATCGCGGCATCGCTGTTGGCGTCGGGCGCGGCGCTTGCGCAGTCGACGACGGAGGAGGGTGCGAGGAATGGCGCCCGCGCGGGCGGCGACATCGGGGGACCGGTCGGCGCGATGGTCGGCGGCACCGTGGGTGCGGCCGTCGGCGCCGGGCTGGAAATTCCGAACGCCGTGATCACCTCGATTCCGCGCTCCGAGCCGTCCGTCGTGGTGCATGAGCGCGTCGTGGTGGACGAACCGCTGCCGCCCGAAGTCGTGGTACGCCCGGTGCCGGGCTATACCCAGTACGACTACGCGGTGGTCAACGACCGCCGCGTGATCGTCGAGCCCCGCACGCGCCGGGTGATCAAGGTCATCGAGTAACGAACGGCGATCCGTTCGGTCATCCCCGCGGGCACTGCTCGCGGGGATTCCATTTCGTCCGAGGTTTGGCCGGCCGAAGGACTCCCAGCGCTCCCGCCATTGTCGTGTAGTTAACGGTCGTACAGTTAACGCGAGACGCTACAGCGGCTCGCGCACGCCGAGCCCGTGCATGAAGCGCTCCCGAATCTGCACGGGGTCGCGCCGCGTGGTGCCTGTGCCCGGCTTTTCGTCGATGCGCACCCCGATCAGCGTCGGAGCCGCCGCGGACAGCGACTGCTCGACCAGTCGCTCGAAATCCTCCTCGTCGGCCGCCCAGGCGCTGTTGGCGATGCCGCTTGCGAGCGCGATGCCGACGAGGTCGGCGGTGGACGCGGCCGGCGTCGGCTGCGCGCCCGTGATCTGGTAGATGCCGTTGTCCATCACGATCATGGTGAGGTTGTTCGGCGACAGGGTGGCGATGGTCGAGAGCGCGCCGAGCTGCATCAGGAGCGAGCCGTCGCCTTCGAGCGCGAACACGCGCCGCTTCGGCTGCGCCAGCGCGACCCCCAGCGCGATCGGCAGCGCCAGCCCCATGCTGCCGAGCATGTAGAAGTTCTGCGGCCGGTGGCCGGCGGCCCACAGGTCGAAATTGGTGTTGCCGATGCCGCCGATCACGGCCTCGTCGTTCTTGAGCCTTGCGATCAGGCGCGAGGTGAGATCGAAGCGGTTCATCACCTTGGTGTTGCGGGCCGGGAGATGTGCTTGCGCGTTCATGCGATCGCTCACTTGTCGAAGACCTTGCCGCCGGTCAAGAGCGGGGAGAGGATCAGCGCCACCGGCGCCTGAGTGGTGACCGCCTGCTTGATCGAGCGGTCCGCGATGAATTCCAGCTCGTCGAGCCGGGTGATGGTGTGGTGCTCCATCGACAGCGAATCCAGCACCGGCCGCATGGTGCGGCAGACCAGCGCCTGGCCGTAGTTGAACTCGCCGAGCGTGCCGCGCTCGGACACGAACATGATCAGCGGGATCTGGTAGGGCACCGCCAGCGAGGCCAGCACGTTGGCGAGCGTCGCAAAGCCCGAGGTCTGCATCAGCACGCAGCCCTTCATGCCGGCCATCCAGGCGCCGGAGACGATGCCGACGGCCTCTTCCTCGCGCGCGGTCGCAAAGGTGGTGAAGAAGGGATCGGCGTGCAGATTCTTGATCAGCGCCGTCAGCACGCGGTCGGGCACGTAGGGCACGAGCCTGATCTCGTTGCGCTTGAGCGTCTCGAGCACGATGCCGTGCCAGCTCTGTCCGGCCTCAGCCACGCTTGTACTCCAATCTCTTAACGGTGTTCGGATCGTGCGGCCGCGCGCAACTTGACGCGAAAGGCGGGATTGTCAACATGCTCCCGCAGTTATGTGATCTGCGCAGCGGTGCGGTGCGAAGGCGGCTTGCCTGTGTCATTACGCGAGAGCCAACAGGCGGGAGGATATTGGTGATCGTTTGGGTTCGGATAGCCGCCGTCATCGCGGCGATGCTCGTGGCTTGCGGCATCACCTCCGCCGAGCAAGCGTTCCCGACCCGGCCCGTGCACATCCTGGTGCCATACCCGGCCGGCGGCGGTGTCGATGTCCTGACACGAACGCTCGGCGACGTGGTCTCGCGGCAATGGGGCCAGGCGGTCGTGGTCGAGAACCGGCCCGGAGCGGGCGGCGTGGTCGCCTCCCAGGTGATCGCGACGGCGGCGCCGGACGGCTACACCCTGATCATGGTGGCGAGCGGCCATCCCACCAATCCATTCCTCTACGCCAAGCTGCCCTACGACACGTTCCGCGACTTCACGCCGATCTCGCTGCTCGGCTCTTCGCCGAACATCCTGCTGGTGCGCAAGGATTCCGAGTTCAAGAGCCTGGACGAGGTGATCGCACAGGCCAAGGCCAAGCCGGGCAGCCTGTCCTATGGCCACGCCGGCAACGGCACCTCGACCCATCTCGCCGGCGAACTCTTGAAGAAGCTCGCGAAGGTCGACATCCAGGGCATTCCCTATCGGGGCGGCGCGCCCGCGATCAACGATCTGCTCGCCGGCCAGATTCCACTCTCCTTCAACAACGGACCCGAGTCGGTCGGCCAGCTCGCGGCCGGCACGGTGAGGGCACTGGCGGTCACCACCGCCAAGCGCGCGCCGTTCCTGCCCGACGTGCCGAGCATCGGCGAGATCGCGCCGGGTTATGACACCGAGGTCTGGTGGGGCCTGCTCGGCCCCGGCAACATGCCGCCGGAACTGGTCGAGAAGCTGTCGCATGATTTCGTCGCTGCCGTGAACAGCGAGGCCGTCAAGGAAAAGCTCAACAAGCTCGGCGCCTACCCGATCGGCAGCACGCCGAAGGAGTTCGACGCCAAGATTCACGCCGACTACGACAAATGGGGGCCGATCATCACGGCCGCCGGCATCCGGGCCGAGTGATGCCGTCCGCGCCGCCCTGCCTGCCGCCGCGCGAGGTTACGCGCCCGAAGGTGCCACCGCCGCCGCATGCCTGTGACACGCATGCTCACGTGTTCGGGCCGGCGGATCAGTTTCCCTATGCCGACGACCGCAGCTACACGCCGCCGGACGCGTCGCTCGAAAAATATCTCGGCATGCTCGATGCGACAGGCTTCGCCCGCGGTGTGCTGGTGCAGGGCAGTGCGCATGGCCACGACAATTCCGCGATGCTCGATGCCTTGCGGCGCTGCCCGGACCGCCTGCGCGCGGTCGCAGTGGCGGATGCAGACGTCACGCCCGCCACCTTGCGCGACTGGAATGCGCTCGGTGTGCGGGGATTGCGGTTCAACCATTTCTTCCGCGGCGGGCAGTTGCACTATCGCGGCGGTGTGCCGCTGTCTGCGGCTTCGAGGCTCGCGTCCGTCATGGCCGAGCTCGGCTGGCACCTGCAGCTCTGGATCGACGTGAAGGATCTGCCGCAAACCGTTCCGCTGCTGAAGTCTTTTGCCCTGCCCGTGGTGATCGACCATATGGGCCGCACCGACGCGCGCGCCGGCATCGGTACGGCCGGCTTCCAGAGCCTGTTGCGCGCGGTGGGCGAGGGCTGGTGCTGGGCCAAGCTGTCGGGAGCCCATCGTCTCAGCCTGCAGGCGCCGGACTATGGCGACGCCCGGCCGTTCCACGAGGCGCTGGTCGCGGCCAATCCGGAGCGGCTGGTGTGGGGCTCGGACTGGCCACATCCGCGCGTCGAGGGCGAGATGCCCGACGCCGGCCATCTGTTCGAGCTGTTCCAGGACTGGACGCCGGACCTTGCCGCGCGCGAGCGCATCCTCGTCGGCAATCCGGCCGCACTTTATGGGTTTCCGAGCTGAGAGCCTTTCGATGAGCGTCAACAACAAGCGCGTCTTCTACGTCAAATATCTCGCCCACCAGATCTACGTCGACATCCTGCGCGCGCGGGGCGACGTGCGGCTCGACCGGCTGGAGAACGAAACCGCAGAAGACGTCTACGCGCCGGTCGTGGCGGCGGCGCATGCCTATCAGATCGGCGCCGCCCGCGACGAGCTCGCGCCGCACTTCCATGTCGACGCGGACCTGTTGCGCCGCGCGCCGAACCTCCTGATCGTGTCGTCGAACGGCGCCGGCTTCGATCCCGTGGACGTCGAGGCTTGCACGGAAGCGGGCGTGCTGGTCGTCAACCAGTCCGGCGGCAACGCCCACTCGGTCGCCGAGCACGCGCTCGGCATGATGCTGACGTTGTCGAAGCGCATCATCGAGGCGGACCGGACGCTGCGGCGCGAGCGCGGTGTCAACCGCAACGAGCTGATGGGCCGGGAGGTGCAGGGGCGGACCGTCGGCATCATCGGCATCGGCAATGTCGGCCGCCGCATCGCCGAGCTTTGCAACGGCCTGCTCGGCATGAAGGTGCTGGCCTACGATCCCTATCTCTCGGCGGCCGAGATCGCCGCGCGGGGCGGGGAGAAGATCGAGCTCGACGATCTGCTGCGCCGTTCCGATTTCGTCTCGATCAACTGCCCGCTGTCGAAGCAGACCCGCGGCATGATCGGCGCGCGTGAGTTTGCGCTGATGCAGCCGCATGCCTATTTCGTCACCACCGCGCGCGGCTTCATCCACGACGAGGCGGCGCTGGCGGAGGCATTGCGCGGCAGGAAGATCGCCGGCGCCGGCCTCGACGTCTGGTCGAAGGAGCCGCCGCCGCCCGAGCATCCGCTCCTGCAATTCGACAATGTGCTGGCGAGCCCGCACACCGCCGGCGTCACCCACGAGGCGCGCGAGAACATGGGCCGGATCGCCGCCGAGCAGCTGCTCGGTGCGCTCGATGGCAAGCGGCCGCCGCGCATCATCAATCCCGAGGTCTGGCCGGCCTACAGTGCGCGTTTTGCCCGCGCCTTCGGCGTGAGGCCGAAACAGACGCAGTCGCCGTGAGGAAAGATTTCCTTCGTGATTGCCTTCGCTCCTGCAACAAGACTATTGCCATCCATGGTCGGCGCGAAAGCGGCATTGCTATTTTCCGCGCGACCTCGACAACGTCGCGGCCGCTGACCATTTTCCCTTCCGCGCCATAGCCTTATGGGCGCTGTTTCCGGTGGCGGCGAAAGGGTTGTCCGATGCGACAGATCGGTTCATTGCTGCGCGCCGCGCCCTCCAAGATCGGGCGGAAAATTGGGCAATTGATCGCCATTGCCGCTGCCAGCCTGCCCGCCGCCGGGGCCTGACCATTCCTCCGGAGGCATTCCCATGCCACCTCCCCGGTCTAGAGACGTCGAGCCGTCCTTGCCGATTTGACGCCAGTCAAGACGCCCGCGAACTGCTAAGGTTACACTTCCGCAAAACGCCACGGATGTAACCGGAGGTTGCCATGTCGCGGTATGTCGTACATTTCATGAAGGACGTGCTTGGCGAGAATGGTCGGCAGTGCGAAGTGTGCCAGAGCACGGTGGAGATCGACGCTTCCGATGAGGCGCAGGCCGTCGAGCTTGCCAAGCGGAGGTTCTGCGAGAGCCAGTCGTTGTGCGATTGGTCGCTGCACGCCGACCGTCTCCAGATCCGGGCTGCCGATTATCCTTCCTGATCGACCGCCTCATCGAGACGCAACGCCGCCCGTGGAACTGCGGTGATCGGAAGGCGTTGTCGTGGCATGAAGGGGACCTGGACCTGTCGGGTTCCCCCGACGAGGCGGTCGATGAAGGACTTTGCAGATGCGGCATTCTCTCCGGAGGTGATCGCGCGCATGACCGCAGCGCTGGAGGCATCGATTGCAACGTTGCCTGAGCCCGTCACCTCCCATCAGGTCAACAAGCTGGCCGAATCCATCCTGCGAACCGCGAAATCAGGGGAATGCGACGTTGCCGTCCTGCAGCGGATGGCGCTCCTGGAGCTCCAGATCACACCGCATGTCTGACACGCGCAATCGCTCGGTCAAGCCGCATACGGACCCAGCTCGCGCAGGAGTTCGCGCCGGAAATCGTGATAGTCGACCTCGATCAGGTGGCGCGGGGCGGTCCCGTAACGGCGTGCGCGCGAACTCGTTTCCTTGGCGATCCGCGCGCCGATATCCGCGGGACGGTGGAGGTTGCCGTTGATCTGCAGCGCGGCGATCCTTGCCTGATGGTCGGCAAGACGCCAGATGCAGCCGATCGGCTGAAACAGCCCGATGAAGAACAGGCTCGAGATCTCCCGATGCATCATCGTGAGATAGAGCGGCGGCGACTGGGCAAAGCCTGCTCCCAGCACCGTCTCGTCCAGGAAGGGATAGCTGAAGCGGTAGCCGGTGGCCCAGACGATGGTGTCGAAGGCCTCGGTCGATCCGTCGCTGAAGCGCACGAGATTGCCGTCGAAACGCGCGATGCCGGGACGGGCCAACACCGAGCCGTCGCGCAACGCCGCGAGGATTGCCGAATTGAGCGTGGGGTGCATGGTCAGCGGGCTGCCGGCGGGCTCGCTGAGCCCGTACTTGTTCCAGGGGCCGACCGCCAGACGCACGACCAGCCTGGCGATGGGATCGCGAAGGAACGGCCAGTACTGCCGCAGCCGGGCATACATGATGTCGGTCGGCCGTCCGAACATCAGCTTCGGCAGGATGTAGCAGCCATGCCGCAGGCTGATGCAGCTCGAGGCGGCGCCGCGCGCCACGTCGACTGCGATGTCGCAGGCCGAGTTGCCGCCGCCGACCACGAGCACGCGCTGGTTCTTGAACGGTTCGGGCCGCTTGTAGTCATGCGAATGCAGCACCCTGCCGGTGAAAGTGCCCGGATAGTCCGGAATCAGGGGATCGCGATGATGACCTGAGCAGATGATCAGGTAGTCGAAAGCTTCGACGCGCCGTCCGTCGGGCCCGTCGACCTCGACCGACCACTTACCATCCGGCAGCCGCGTCGCCCTTGCCACGCGGCTGTCGAGCGCGATCCAGGGCGACAGGTTGAAGTGCCGTGCGTACGACTCGAAATAGCCGCGCACCTGCCGATGCGAGGGAAAATCCGGATAGTCCGCCGGCATTGGAAAATCTTCGAATTCCGATAGCCGCTTCGATGAGATCAGGTGGGTGGCGTGATAGACGCTGGACCGCCCGGGTTCGTCCTCGTAGACCCAGTTGCCGCCGATTGCAGGGCCTTCCTCATAGCAGACGATGTCGTCGATGCCGGCCGCGAGCAGGTTCTTCACCGTGGTGAGGCCGCACGGGCCTGCGCCGATGACACAGACGCGGCCGGATGCGGACCGGCGCTCCTGCGTCAGGCGGCCTCCGGCGGCCGACGCGGAATGGCGGACATCACTCGTCGCGTTCTCCGCGTCGAGCAAGACTGGGACGGCGAGCGTCATTGGAAAAACGGTCTGCTTTGCGGCCTAACGACATGGCGTCCCGGAAGCCGCGGCGATTTCGGAAATGATGTGCTGGTGAATGTCAGGCAAAGTCGTCAGCGTCACGTGGTCCACCTGGGGCTTGCTTCCCAAGTCGACGTTCTGGAGCTGTCCGTGAAAACCGTCGCCCCGCTTCACGGACGTCCCGATGCCGGTGGAGAGATAATAGTTCTCCAGCCGATGCACGTTGTCGGGGACCTCGGTCGAGGCGACGGGATCCAGCGTCACCGCGAGCGCGACGCGGACGCCGGCTTCCTGCAGCGCCTTGGCGATGTCGACGACGGCGATGGCGCCGAGCGAATGCCCGATCAGGACGATCGAGCCGGCGCGGCCGCTCCTGCAATCCTCGATCGCCTCGTTCGCGATCGAGCGCCAGAGCAGGTGATTCGTGATGTCGTGCGGGATGCCCTTCTTCTCCAGCTCGTAGGCGAAGCCGTCGATGCCGGGAGACAGCACGTTCATGAAGCCGCGCACCAGATAGACCTTGGGGGCGCGGGGAGCCGTGTTCGCCTGCCCGGGCAGGCAGACGACCGCGGACAGCATGAACGCCACGAGCAAGCGGACGAATTTCGGATTCACGTCGGTGTACCTGAACAACCTGCAATATCGCTGCAACATAACTTTCATTCGATGGCAGTCAAGCAATCGCCCATCACGGCGGCGTCAACCGCGTCGTTGCTGCAACACCTGCAACCGCCGGTCTGCCCGTCCCGCCCGGGCGGCTCAGGATTCGAGCGCCGTGAATTTCAGGGAGAAGCACGCGCCGTGCGGGTCCCGGTTTTCCACCGTGACCGTTGCCGCATGCAGCTCGGCGATCCGCTGCACGATCGACAGGCCGAGGCCGGTAGAGCCCTGCTTCCTGCGATCGCGGCGCCAGAACCGCCGGAAGATCAGGCTGCGCTCGGCTTCGGAAATCCCGGGCCCCTGGTCGAGCACGCTGACGGTACCATTGCCCTCCACGACGAATTCGACGGTCGAGCCGGGGGCCGTGTGATTGATCGCGTTCTCGGCGAGGTTGCGGATGGCGCGCCCGAGCATCTCGGCATTGCCGTTGATCCAGACCGGCGCGGTCTCGCCTGACAGGGCGATGTCCTTACCCTGCGCCAAGGCGAGCGGCGCGACGAACTCGGCGACGCCCTCGGCCACCGATCGCAGATCGGCTTTTTCGCTGGAGTCGACCACGAGGGCCTCGAGCTCGGCGATCTCGAGCAGCTGGCCCACGATATGGGCCATGCCCTCGACATTCTGGCGCAACGCGGTGCGCAGCTCCGGATCCTCGAGGATGTCGATGCGCGTGCGCAGGATGCTCAAGGGTGTGCGCAACTCATGGGCGGCATCGGCGGTGAAGTCGCGCTGCACCTTGAAACCTTCCTCCAGCCGGTCCAGCGCCAGGTTGACTGCCGAGACCAGCGGGCGGACCTCGTGCGGCAGCTCGACGGTCGGCAGGCGGACGCCCGGCCGCGTCGGCCCGATGCCGGCGGCGATCTCCGAAGCCTGCCGTAGCGGCCAAAGGGCGCGGCGGAAGATCGCGATGTCGGCGAACAGCAGCACCAGCAGGATCGGCAGCGTGATCCAGCCGACGTTCCTGTAGAAGTCCCGGACGATGTCGTCGATCAGCACGTCGCGGTTGGCGAGATCCTCGCCGGTCTGGATGAAGACGACGCGATCGCCGACCGCCTTGCGGATGCTGGCGCCGGAGAGGGTGGCATCGCCATGCCGCTGATGCAGGAATTCAACCGGCTCGGTGCGGCTGTCGTTGGCGAATAGCGGCGCATTGTCCTTCAGCGAGGAGAACAGCACGCGGCCTTGGTCGTCGGTCACCGCGTAGGCGTAGCGGCCGTAGGCCTGGGAGTAGAGGCCGAGCAGGTCGAGCGGGAGATTGAGCGCGAGATGCCCGTCGGATTCCGCCTCGAGATGCTCGCCAACCGCGACGGCCTGCTCCTGCATCGCCTTGTGGTGGATGTTGTTGGTCGCGTAGCCGAGCAGCCACGACAGCGCCAGCGCCATCAGGACCGAGGTGATGCCGACCGCCACGACGTGCAGGAAGACGATGCGGGAGAGGATCGACTTGAAGCGCGACATGTCATGTCTGCTCCGCGATCAGATAGCCGACCCCGCGGATGGTATGGACCTGCACCCTGGCGCCGCGCTCGGAAAGCTGCTTGCGCAGCCGGTGGACATAGACTTCGATCGCATTGGAGCCGACCTCGCCGGAATGTCCGAACAGGTGATCCTCGACCTGCTTCTTGGAGACGACGCGGCCCTTGCTGCGCATCAACAGCTCGAGCACGGCAATCTCTCGGGCCGACAGGGCTTGCGGCTGATCGTCGATCGAGGCCTGGCGGTTGCGGGTGTCGAATTCGAGGTTGGCGATGCGGAGCGAATTGCCGAGCAACTGGCCCGGCCGGCGCAACTGTGCCTCCAGCCGCGCCACGAGCTCCTCGAGCGCGAACGGCTTGACCAGATAGTCATCGGCGCCGCTGCGCAGGCCCTGGACGCGGTCGTTCAGCCCGCCGCGCGCGGTCAGGACCAGCACGGGGATCGGATTGTTGCGGCTCCTGACCTCGCGCAACAGCGCCAGGCCGTCGCCGTCGGGCAGGCCCAGGTCGAGGATCAATGCCGCGTAGAACGTCGTGTCCAGCACGCTGTCGGCTTCCGCGACCGTCGACAGGATGTCCGACTCGTAGCCCGCGGCTTTCAGGCCCTTGGCGAGAAGCCCGGCCAGCTCTTCATTGTCCTCGACGATCAACAGGCGCATCTCTCGACACCCGGTGCTGCCCTGCAGCCTGCACGCTCGAACTCGTCCGAAAGGTTACGGGATGCGGCGCGACCTGCTGCGGAAAACCTGTAAGGCCGGTGTAAGCCGGCCAGGGTGCCCCCGCCATTGGGAGCTTTCGCGGGATCGCAGCATTTCGCGGTGCCGAAGGCAAGATTCTTCCTGGCTCGCCGGCTGTGCCGCAGGTGATTCGCCGAATCTGTTACACTGACCTTACAGCGTGTTGAGCCCGACAGGGTTGCGCTATTGCAGCAGTATCAAATCGTCAATATGAGGAGAGCATGGCGAGACCCGCATCGCGGGAGGGCGCATAGTTCGACTGCGGGGGCCATCGGTTGCGTGGCTCGATGCATGAAATTGCGGGATAGGAATGCGCGCGAATTGGCACCGCGGCAGATTGGCGATCGCTCTCACGGTGGCTGCGCTCGTCTTCGCAGGCGTGGTCGGCGCGAGCCGGACGTTCGTGGAGCGCGCCAAATCGGAGACCACGAAGCCGGCCAAGGCCAATTCGTCGCGCTTCACGCCGAACGAAGCGCAATGGGCGAGCCTGGAAGTCGCCCCTGTCACCGAGCAGGTGTTTCGCGCCGAGCACGTCACCGAGGGCAAGATCGCGATCGACGAGGACACCTCGACGCCGATCTTCTCGCCCTATGCCGGGCGCGTCACGAAGCTGCTGGTGAAGCCGAGCGACACGGTCGCGCGCGGGCAGGCGCTGTTCGTGATCGAGGCGACCGATACCGTGCAGGCGCTGAACGACTATGTCACCGCGCTGAGCGGCCTGAACACGGCGCGCTCCAAGCTCAACCTCGCGCAGATCGTCGAGAAGCGGCAGGACGATCTCTACGCCGGCAAGGCCGTGCCGTTGAAGGACTGGCAGCAGGCCCAGGCCGATCTCACCACCGCGCAGAACGACATGCGCGCGGCCGAGACGGCGGTCGAGGCGGCGCATAACCGCCTGCGCATCCTCGGCCGTTCCGAGGAACAGATTTCAGCGTTCCAGCAAACCCGGCAGATCAGCGCGGACACTCCGATCTATTCGCCGATCGGCGGCACCGTGATCCAGCGCAAGGTCGGGCCGGGCCAGTTCATCGCGAGCGGGGCGAGCGACCCGGTGTTCGTGATCGGCGATCTCTCCACCGTGTGGCTGACCGCCTTCGTTCGCGAGAGCGAGGCCGCTGACGTCAGGATCGGGCAGGGGATCGACTTCGCCGTGCTGGCGCTGCCCGGGCGCATCTTCAAGGCCAGGATCGATTACGTCTCGGCGGCGATCGATCCGTCGAGCCGCCGGCTGATGGTGCGCGCCACCATTGACAACAAGGACGGCCTGTTCAAGCCTGAGATGTTCGCCAACGTCACGATCTATGCCGGGGAGGACCACGCCTCGGTGGGCGTGCCGAAGCAGGCCTTGATCTACGAAGGCGACAAGGTCCGGCTCTGGGTCGCGCGTGACGACAGGTCGATCGAGCTGCGCACGATCGAGACCGGTTTCATCAATGGCGACCTCGTCGAGGTGCGCAAGAATCTCGAAGCCGGGGAGAAGGTCATCACCAAGGGCAGCCTGTTCATCGACCGGGCGGCGTCCGGGTCCTGACGGCGAGCGGAGATCAAGAACCCGATGGACCGCCTCGTTTCGATCGCCGTCGGCCGCCGCTTCCTGATGGTCGGGCTGTTCGCCGCCGTCATCATCGGCGGACTGGTCGCGTTCCAGCAACTGAACATCGAGGCCTATCCCGATCCGACGCCACC
>NZ_JAFAVV010000367.1 GCF_019242285.1 Bradyrhizobium sp. | reverse complement strand
GCTGCATTTCCGTCACCTCAAACATCGCGCCGCGGCTGTGCTCGGAGTTTCACACCGCCTGGCAGAAGGGCAACGTGGCCACGGCGCTCGAGCTGCACGACAAGTTGATGCCGCTGCACATGAATCTCTTCATCGAGTCCAATCCGGCGCCGGTAAAATACGCCATGTCGCTGCTCGGCAAGATCGAGGAGCGGCTGCGGCTGCCGATGGTGGCGGTAGCGGAATCGACCCGCGTTGCGGTGCGCGACGCCATGGTGCATGCCGGCCTGATCAACTGAATTTTCGCCGTCTTGAAGCCCCAATTGAAGCCCCAAGGCTGGTCACGTTGGTTGCGCAATTGCGCGTGACGCGGAAGGCCGCGGAGGTTGGATCATGTTGAAGGAATTTCGCGAATTCGCCATGAAGGGCAATGTCGTCGACCTCGCGGTCGGCGTCATCATCGGTGCGGCGTTCGGCGCCATCGTCACCTCGCTGGTGGGCGACATCATCATGCCGATCATCGGCTCGGCCACCGGCGGGCTCGACTTCTCCAACTACTTCCTTCCGCTCTCCAAGGCGGTGACGGCCACTAATCTCGCGGACGCCAAGAAGCAGGGCGCCGTGCTGGCTTACGGCAGTTTCATCACGCTGTGCCTGAACTTCCTCATCATCGCCTTCGTGCTGTTCATCGTGATCCGGCTCATGAATCAATTGAAGCGCCATGAGGAGGCGGCCCCCGCGGCGCCGCCGAAGCCCTCGGCCGAGGTGCAACTGCTCACCGAGATCCGCGATCTCCTGAAGAAGGCGTGACGTGGCGGAGAAGGAGAGGGCGATCAAGGTCGTGGCGGAGAACCGCAAGGCGCGGTTCAACTACGCGATCGAGGACACGGTGGAGGCAGGCCTCGCGCTCACCGGCACCGAGGTCAAGTCGATCCGCAACGGCAAGACCACGATCGCCGAATCCTATGCCGATTCGAGGAACGGCGAGATCTGGCTGATCAACGCCAACATCCCCGAATATCTGCAGGCCAACCGCTTCAATCACGAGCCGAAGCGGCCGCGCAAGCTCTTGCTGCACAGGAAAGAGATCAACAAATTGATGGGCGCCGTCGACCGCGAGGGCATGACGCTGATCCCGCTCAAGCTGTACTTCAACGAGCGGGGCCGCGCCAAGCTGCTGCTCGCAGTCGCCAAGGGCAAGAAGCTGCACGACAAGCGCGAGACCGTGAAGAAGCGCGACTGGGGCCGGGAGAAGGGCCGCTTGATGCGGGCGCGAGGGTAAGGCCCGTCAAATGCCAGGCGGTCGGCCAAGGAGAAAGTGGGTCATGAACCAGAGAAGCCTGCTCGACGTCGACTGGAGCAAGATCCCGGCGCCCGCCGACGACGGCGGCGCGGCCCATCTCAAGGGCATGGCGGTTGCGCCGGTCAGCCTGCTCGCCACCAACGATGCGATGGTGACGCTCGCCGCTCTCTCCGGCCGGACCGTCGTGTTCGCCTATCCGCGCACCGGCGAGCCCGGCAAGATCGCGCTCGTCGACGATTGGGACATGATCCCCGGCGCGCGGGGCTGCACGCCGCACGCCTGCGCCTTCCGCGACCTGTTCGCCGAATTGAAAGCCGCGGGCGCTGCGCAGGTGTTCGGCCTGTCGACGCAGAGCAACGCCTATCAGACCGAGATGGCCTCGCGGCTGCATTTGCCGTTTCCGGTGCTGTCGGATGAGAAGCTCGAGCTGACCGAAGCGCTTGGCCTGCCGACCATGGAGGTGGCGGGGCAGACGCTGATCAAGCGCCTCGCGCTGATCATCGACGACGGTCGCATCACGCATGTGTTCTATCCGGTGTTCCCGCCGGACCGGAACGCCGCCGATGTGCTGGCATGGCTGAAGGAAAATCCGGTAGAGGCGTAGGTGCGTAGGGTTGGCTGAGCGAAGCGTGCCCACCATCGTCCAACGACCTCGCCGAGCGATGGTGGGCACGCTTCGCTCAGCCCACTCTACAGATTCCTTCCTAATCCAGCTCGGCCTTCACGCCGGCGAACACGCTGCGGAACATGTCCGGCGTGAGCACGCCCGTGTTGGTGTTGTAGCGCGAGCAGTGATAGCTGTCGAAGAGCTTGAAATGGCCCGCTTGGTGGATTGCGCCGTGGGCGAATGGCGTGGAGGTGGCGCGCAGCTTCAGCGCTTTCACCAGCGTGTCGTGCGCGATGCGCCCGAGCGCGATGATGGCGCGCAGCCGCGTCATGGTGGCAATCGTCATGGCGAGGAACGGCCGGCAGGCGTTGATCTCGGCGGGCAGCGGCTTGTTCAGTGGCGGCACGCAGCGGACGGCATTGCTGATCCGGCAATCGACCAGCCTCAAACCGTCATCGGGCCGTGCCTCATAGCGGCCGCTGGCGAAACCGTATTCCAGGAGCGTCGCGTAGAGGAGTTCGCCGGCGTAGTCGCCGGTGAACGGCCGGCCGGTTCGGTTGGCGCCCTGCATCCCCGGCGCGAGCCCGACGATCAGCAATCTGGCGTCTGGATCGCCGAAGGATCGCACCGGTGCGTTGAACCAGCCCGGCTCCTTGGCGCGCGCCGCCGCGCGGAAATCCACTAGGCGCGGGCAGAGCGGGCAGTCGCGGCCGGGCTCGGCCTTGGGAAGGGCGGCCTGTTCGGCCGCCCGCCAGTCCTCAATCGTCGAAATCGTCGTCATCCGACCGGCTGGTGGAGGAGGCCATGGTGGTCGCGCGCTGCAGGAATTGTGGCGTGTGATGGCGCGACTCGCGCTCGCGCGGAGCCGGACGTTCGGACGGGTCGCGGCCGAGCTTGGACTGCAGCTCGACGAGATCGGTGAAGACGTCGGCCTGCCGGCGCAGTTCGTCGGCGATCATCGGCGGCTGGCTCGAGATGGTCGAGATCACGGTGACGCGCACGCCGCGCCGCTGCATCGCTTCGACCAGCGAGCGGAAGTCGCCGTCACCGGAGAACAGCACCATCTGGTCGATATGTTCGGCGAGCTCCATGGCATCGACGGCGAGCTCGATGTCCATGTTGCCTTTGACCTTGCGGCGGCCGCTGGCGTCGATGAACTCCTTGGTCGCCTTGGTGACCACGGTGTAGCCGTTGTAATCGAGCCAGTCGATCAGCGGCCGAATCGACGAATACTCCTGATCCTCGATGATCGCGGTGTAATAGAAGGCACGAAGCAAAGTGCCGCGGCTTTGAAATTCTCGGAGCAGCCGCTTGTAATCGATATCGAAGCCGAGCGTCTTGGCCGTCGCGTATAGATTGGCGCCATCGATGAAGAGCGCTATTTTGTTGGAAGAGGGTGACATCAGTTTCTCGCGTTGACGTTGTTGGTATCTCTTTTTGGCGCGGCGGCAGTCAACCGCGCATTTTCTGTAGTGCTGCCCAGGGCCCGACGAAAGCATCTCACTCGATGCTACCGCAAATCTGCGGAGATAGAAGCAAGAAAGGTCTAGTTTAGCTGGCGCAATAAAGCGTTTTGTGGGCCGAACGCCCGCAATTTTTGCTTTGGCAGGCCATGTCAGTCAACCTAGAGAGGTAGCAGGAGACGGCGCCTCCGACAAATCACAAATTGGTCTTGCGAAAAGCCGTTCACAGCTATAACTACCGGCCATGGCGGGCAGATAAGCCCGCAACCCCTTGCCAACCCTAGCGAATGGAGTGACAGTCGATGGCGCGCGTCACCGTGGAGGATTGCATCGACAAGGTCGACAACCGATTCGACCTGGTATTGCTGGCGGCTCATCGCGCCCGGATGATTTCCTCCGGTTCACAACTTACGATTGACCGGGACAATGACAAGAACCCGGTCGTCTCGCTGCGCGAGATCGCCGATTCGACCATCTCGCCGGAGGATCTGCGCGAGGAGCTGGTGCATTCCCTGCAGAAATTCGTCGAGGTTGACGAGCCGGAGCCCGACACCGTGCCGCTGATCGGCTCGGCCGGGGCGAGTGTGGACGCCGACGACACCGAGGTTGCGGTCGAACGGATGACCGAGGAGGAGCTTCTCAAGGGCCTCGAGGGTCTGGCGCCGCCCGAGGAGCAGCCGGAAGAGGACGAGTGATCGCTTCCGCGGCCCGCTGCATCGCAAGCCGTTTTCCACAAGGCCCGGCGCCATTGCCGGGCCTTTGCTTTTGCGGGTGCTTTTTACGGTTGCGTGATGACTCCGGCGGTGGAAGGGTTTGGCGGTGGACGCCAGCTTTGATTTGATCGAAGCCGGGCGCGATTGGCAGTAGACTGTGTTGCGGAGCAACCATTACCCTTGCGGGCGGCCCCGGCAGGGCTGAAGCGATCCCGTAAGCAGTCGAACAAGGCACTCGTAGAATGGCGTATTGGCGCCAAAGCCCGTCCCAGATGCAGGCCGCCACCGAATCAGCCGTGGTGGCGTCATCCTCTGCTGCGCCGACGTCAGTGCCTGCCAAGGCCAAGGCGCCGCGCGCCCGCATGATGCGGCAGTACGATCTGGTCGAGCGGGTGCGGTCCTACAACCCGGACACCAACGAGGACCTGCTCAACCGGGCCTACGTCTATGCCATGAAGGCGCACGGCTCGCAGACCCGTGCTTCCGGCGATCCCTATTTCTCCCATCCGCTCGAGGTTGCAGCGATCCTGACCGACCTCAAGCTCGACGATGCCACCATCGTCGCGGCGCTCCTGCACGACACGATCGAGGACACCGAGGCGACGCGGGCCGAGATCGACCGCATCTTCGGCCACGAGATCGGCGCGCTGGTCGAGGGGTTGACCAAGCTGAAGCGGCTGGAGCTGGTCTCGCGCGAGGCCAAGCAGGCGGAGAACCTGCGCAAGCTGCTGCTGGCGGTCTCCGACGACGTCCGCGTGCTCCTGGTCAAGCTCGCCGATCGCCTGCACAACATGCGAACGCTGGAGTTCGTGCCGGAGGCGTCGCGCAAGCGGATCGCGGAGGAGACGCTCGACATCTACGCCCCGCTTGCCGGCCGCATGGGCATGCAGGAGATGCGGGAGGGGCTCGAGGACCTCTCCTTCCACACGCTCGATCCCGAAGCCTACAACGTCGTGATGCATCGGCTCGACGCGCTTGCCGAGCGCAACCGCAACCTGATCGGGGAGATCGAGGGTCAGCTCTCCAAGAACCTGCGCGACAGGGGCCTGACCGCGCGGGTCTCCGGCCGGCGCAAGCGGCCATTCTCGATCTGGACCAAGATGGAGCGCAAGTCGGTCGGCTTCGAGCAGTTGTCGGACATCTTCGGCTTCCGCGTCATCATGCCCGATCTCGAATCCTGCTACCGCGCGCTCGGCGTCGTGCACACCACATGGCCGGTGGTGCCCGGCCGCTTCAAGGACTACATCTCGACGCCGAAGCAGAACGACTACCGCTCGATCCACACCACGGTGATCGGGCCCGGCAACCAGCGGGTCGAGCTGCAGATCCGCACCGAGGAGATGCACCAGATCGCCGAGCGCGGCATCGCCGCTCACGCCTTCTACAAGGACGGCGTCGGCTCGCCGACCGAGCTGCTGAAGCGCGAATCCAACGCCTTTGCCTGGCTGCGCCGCACCATCGGCATCCTGTCGGAGAGCGCCAATCCGGAGGAATTCCTCGAGCACACCAAGCTCGAATTGTTCCACGACCAGGTGTTCTGCTTCACGCCCAAAGGCAAGCTGATCGCGCTGCCGCGCCATGCCAATGTGATCGACTTCGCCTATGCCGTGCACACCGGGCTCGGCAACAGCGCGGTCGGCTGCAAGATCAACGGCAAGTTCGCGCCGCTGTCCTCCGAATTGCAGAACGGCGACGAGGTCGAGGTCCTGACCTCGGATGCGCCGTCGGCGCCGCCCGCGGCCTGGGAATCGCTCGCGGTCACCGGCAAGGCGCGTGCGGCGATCCGCCGCGCCACCCGCGCCGCAGTGCGCGACCAGTATGCAGGGCTCGGCCGGCGCATCGTGGAACGCCTGTTCGAGCGCACCAAGCTCGAATATGCCGACGACAAGCTGAAGGGCGCGCTGCCGCGGCTGGCGCGGGCTTCGATCGACGATGTCATGGCCGCGGTCGGGCGCGGCGAGATGAAGGCCGCCGACGTCGCGCGCGCGATGTACCCCGACTACAAGGAGGAGCGGATCGCCCGCTATGGCGGCGCCAAGAAGAGCAGCTTGGCGGTCAAGCTGAAGCTGAAATCGCCGCCCGATCCCTCGCGCAGCCCGTCGGCGATCCCGATCCGCGGCATCAATTCCGACCTGCCGGTGAAGTTCGCGCCGAACGGCGGTGCCGTGCCGGGCGACCGCATCGTCGGCATCGTGACGCCGGGCGAGGGCATCACGATCTATCCGATCCAGTCGCCGGCCTTGAAGGATTTCGAGGAGGAGCCGGAGCGCTGGCTCGACGTGCGCTGGGACGTCGACGAGAGCACGCCGCAGCGGTTTCCGGCGCGCATCGAGGTCCAGAACGTCAACGAGCCCGGCAGCCTCGCCCAGGTCGCGACCGTCATCGCCGAGCACGACGGCAATATCGACAACATCAACATGAGCCGCCGCTCGCCGGATTTCACCGAGCTGACTATCGATCTCGAGGTCTATGATCTGAAGCACCTCAGCGCTATCATCAATCAGTTGCGCGCCAAGGCCGTGGTCGCACGGGTCGAGCGCGTCAACGGGTAATTCCGCCCGCCGCTTCCGTCGAGTCCCGCGATGTCGAAAGTCCCTCCGCTGCGTCTTGGCGTCAATGTCGATCACATCGCGACGCTTCGCAATGCGCGGGGCGGCGCGCGGCCCGATCCGGTTCGCGCCGCCAAACTTGCGATCGAGGCCGGCGCCGACGGCATCACCGCGCATTTGCGCGAGGACCGGCGCCACATCCGCGACGACGACATGGCGCGGCTGAAGGCGGAAATTTCGAAGCCGCTGAATTTCGAGATGGCGGCGACCGCCGACATGCTGCGGATTTCGCTCGCCACGAAACCCCATGCGGTCTGCCTGGTGCCGGAGCGGCGTGAGGAGTTGACCACCGAGGGCGGGCTCGACGTGGTCGGCCAGCACAATGCGCTGGCGCCGTTCATCGCCACCCTGAGCGACGCCGGCATCAGGGTGTCGCTGTTCATCGCCGCCGAGCCCCGGCAGATCGAGATGGCGGCAAAATTGAAGGCGCCGGTGATCGAGATCCATACCGGCGCCTGGTGCGACGCGGTGATGGACGGCCACGCCGCCAAGGCTGCGGCCGAGTGGGAGCGCATCGTTACGGGCGCCAGGCTCGCCCGCTCGGCCGGGCTCGAGGTGCATGCGGGCCACGGGCTCGACTACGCCACCGCGGAACGGATCGCAGCCTTGCCTGACATCGCCGAACTCAACATCGGCTACTACATGGTCGGGGAGGCGCTGTTCGTCGGCCTTGCCGAGACGGTCCGGACCATGCGCGCGGCGATGGACCGGGGGCGGGCGAGGGCGGAGACCGCCACGTGATCATCGGCATCGGCTCCGACCTGATCGACATCCGCCGCGTCGCCAAGGTGATCGAGCGGCATGGCGACCGGTTCCTGGACCGCATCTTCACCGCGGAGGAGCGCGGCAAGGCCGCCCGGCGGGCCAAGAACGAGAACATGGTGGTGGCGACCTACGCCAAGCGCTTTGCCGCCAAGGAGGCCTGCTCCAAGGCGCTCGGCACCGGAATCCGGCGTGGCGTCTGGTGGCGGGACATGGGCGTCGTCAACCTGCCGGGCGGCCGGCCGACCATGCGGCTGACGGGCGGCGCCCTGGCGCGGCTCGAGGCGATCACCCCGGCCGGATTCGAGGCGAGGATCGACCTTTCCATCACCGACGACTGGCCGCTGGCGCAGGCCTTTGTCATTATTTCGGTCACCGCCCCGGCCAAGGGCTGACGGATCGGCTCCGGGGCTGCGTCGCAGCGGCGCGGAATAAAAAATATACGTTACTTCAATGTGTTGCAGGTTTTTGATGAAGCCTTTCATTGCGCCGCCGGCAACAAACGTCTAAGAACGTGCACAACTTGATCCAGCAGATTCCGGCTTGCGCCGGGATTGGCTCTCACTATCAGAATCAGGACGGATTCCTTAAAGCCCCGCGAAGCGATGTGCCGTTCGCGCGAGGAACATGGCTGCCGCGGCGGCCGTGATTTTTGAAAATTGGGAAAGCGATGAGCGTGACATCCGGGACAAAAAAAGTAGAAAGCGGCTCGGGCGAGACCATCCGCGTGGTCATCCATGCCCTGTTGATCGCGCTCGTGATCCGGACCTTCCTGTTCCAGCCGTTCAACATCCCCTCGGGCTCGATGAAGGCGACGCTGCTGGTCGGCGACTATCTGTTCGTCTCGAAATACAGCTACGGCTACAGCCATTATTCGCTGCCGCTGTCGCCCGACCTGTTCTCGGGCCGGGTGTTCGGCTCCGAGCCCAATCGCGGCGACGTGCTCGTGTTCCGCCTGCCGAAGGACGACTCGACGGATTACATCAAGCGGGTGATCGGGCTGCCCGGCGACCGCATCCAGATGAAGGACGGGTTGCTCTACATCAACGAGCAGCCGGTGCAGCGCGAGCGCCTGAGCGACTACATCGGACCGGATCCGTGCGGCACCGAGGCGAGCGCGCGGGTGAAGCGCTGGCGCGAGACGCTGCCGAACGGCGTCAGCTACGAGTCGCTGGATTGCGTCGACAACGGCTTCTACGACAACACGACCGTCTACACCGTGCCGGCCGGCCATCTCTTCATGATGGGCGACAACCGCGACAACTCGACCGACAGCCGCGTGCTGTCGGCGGTGGGATACGTGCCGCTCGAAAACGTCGTCGGCCGCGCCCAGATGATCTTCTTTTCGATCGAGGAAGGCGAACACGTCTGGGCAATCTGGCGCTGGCCGTGGTCGGTGCGCTGGAATCGCCTGTTCAAAATCGTGCGATGAGCGACGATACGACCGACATCGAGACCGCACCGGTCGCCGGCCAAGCGAGCGCTGAGCCGGGCGCGACCGTGGAGGGCGCGCCGCCGAAGCGGAAGCGCACGAGGACGCGCGCCAAGGCCAATGGCAAGTCGGCGACCTCGGCGGTCGAGGCCCGCATCGGTCACAAGTTCGCCGATCCCGGGCTGCTGTCGAGCGCCATCACGCATGTCTCCGCGCTGAAGCCGCAACGCAAGCGCGGCGAGAGCTATCAGCGGCTGGAATTCCTCGGCGACCACGTGCTCGGCCTGATCGTCTCCGACATGCTCTATGGCGCGTTCCCGAACGCGGACGAGGGCGAGCTGTCGAAGCGGCTCGCCGATCTCGTGCGCAAGGAGAGCTGCGCCGACGTCGCGAAATCGCTGGGACTGACCGACGACATCAAGGTCGGCACGATCGGCGCCGCCGCCGCGCGGCTGCGCAAGTCCGTGCTCGGCGACATCTGCGAGGCGGTGATCGGCGCGATCTTCCTCGACGGCGGCTATGCCGCCGCGGCCGAATTCGTGCAGCGCAACTGGACCGAGCGGATGCAGAAGCCGCGCCGCCCGCTGCGCGATCCCAAGACAGTGCTGCAGGAATGGGCGCAAGGAAAGGGCCTGCCGACCCCGGTCTATCGCGAGGTCGAGCGGACCGGGCCGCACCACGACCCGCAGTTCCGCGTGGCGGTGGATCTGCCGGGGCTGGAGTCGGCCGAGGGCATCGGCGGCAGCAAGCGCGCGGCCGAGAAGGTCGCAGCCTCCGTGATGATCGAGCGGGAAGGCGTCGGCGGCAATGACGGATGACATCCGCGACGACGCCGCGCCGGTCGCGACGCGTTGCGGTTTCGTCGCGCTGATCGGCGCTCCCAATGTCGGCAAGTCGACATTGGTCAATGCGCTCGTCGGCTCCAAGGTGACCATCGTCTCGCGCAAGGTGCAGACCACGCGCGCGCTGATCCGCGGCATCGTGATCGAGGGCAACGCCCAGATCGTCCTGGTCGACACGCCCGGCATCTTCTCGCCGAAGCGGCGGCTCGACCGCGCCATGGTGTCGACGGCCTGGAGCGGAGCCCATGACGCCGACCTCGTCTGCGTGCTGCTCGACGCCAAGGCCGGGATCGACGACGAGGCCGAGGCGATCCTGAGCCGGGTCGCGGGCGTCGACCACGACAAGATCCTGGTGCTGAACAAGATCGATCTGGTGCCGCGCGAAAGGCTCCTGGCGCTAGCCCAGACCGCCAATGAGCGGCTGGCCTTCGCCCGGACCTTCATGATCTCGGCGCTGTCGGGCGACGGCGTCGATGATCTGCGTCATACGCTGGCGGCGATGGTGCCCGAAGGGCCGTTCCACTATCCCGAGGACCAGATGTCGGACGCGCCGATGCGCCAGCTCGCGGCCGAGATCACGCGCGAGAAGATCTACCAGAAGCTGCACCAGGAGCTGCCCTACCAGTCGACGGTTGAGACCGATAGCTGGACCGAGCGCAAGGACAATTCCGTCCGCATCGAGCAGACGATCTTCGTCGAGCGGGAGAGCCAGCGCAAGATCGTACTCGGCAGGAGCGGCGCCACCATCAAGTCGATCGGCGCGGATTCGCGCAAGGAGATCGCCGAGATTCTCGGCGTGCCCGTGCATCTTTTCTTGTTCGTCAAGGTGCGCGAGAACTGGGGCGACGATCCCGACCGCTATCGCGAGATGGGGTTGGAATTTCCGAGAGAATGACCGATGCAGCTCCCTCGTAACGTGCTCTGGTTCGAAGCGCTGCTCTACGCCTCGCTGATGCTCGACGCGCTGTCGGTCGCGTTCCAGGACCGCACGCCGACCGCCGACATGAGCGCGCAGACGATCGGGGCCGCGACCGTCGTGGCGGGCGGCATGATCGTGCTCCTGCTCTATTTCGTCTGGCTCGCCGCGCGCAGGCGGAAGAACTGGCCGCGCTGGGTCCTGACTGCGGCCCTGGCGCTGTCGGTCGTGTCGCTGGTGCAGGCCATCGGCGACAGCGGCCTCGAACTCGACTCCGCAATCGAGATCGTGTCCTGCATCCTGACCGCCGCCGGACTGTATTTCTCCCTCACCGGCGACGCCAAGGGCTGGTTCAACGCCTGACGGCCGTGGTAGTTCGGATAGGGCGGGTTAGATGGCGGCTTGTCCGCCGAAGCCCTTGCGAAGGCGGAAAGCGTAACCCGCCGCTTCGGTGTATCGATCGGCGGATTACGCTGCGCTGATCCGCCCTACATGCTACGTTTATTGCATGGAATGGACCGACGACGGCATCGTGCTGGGGGTGCGGCGGCATGGCGAATCCTCCGCCATCGCCGAGCTCCTGACCCGCGCGCATGGCCGTCACCTCGGCCTCGTGCGCGGCGCGGCGAGCGCACGGATGCGGCCGTGGCTGCAGCCCGGCAACGGCGTGCGCGCGGTGTGGCGGGCGCGGCTCGATGAGCATCTCGGCGCCTATGCGATCGAAGGCATGCAGCTGCGGGCCTCCGACCTGCTGGCCTCTTCGCACGCGGTCTATGGCGTGACGCACCTGGCCTCGCTGGCGCGGCTGCTGCCGGAGCGCGATCCGCACGAGGACATCTACGAGCAGCTCACGCACACGCTGGACGATTTCGAGGATGCCGGCGTGGCGGCGGTGCATGTCGTGCGGTTCGAGCTCGCGATGCTGGCCGAACTCGGCTTCGGCCTCGATCTCGAGAGCTGCGTCGCGACCGGCGAGACCGCCGATCTCGCCTATGTCTCGCCGAAATCCGGCAACGCGGTGTCACGCACGGCCGGCGAGCCCTGGCGCGACCGGCTGCTGCGGCTGCCGGCATTCCTGCGACAGGGCGGGGAGGGGCCATCAGGCTGGACCGACCAGGACCTGCAGGACGGCTTTCTCCTCACCGGTCGGTTTCTGCTGCGCCATGTGCTGGAGCCGCGCGGCCAGCACCATTCCGATGCACGCGACGGTTTCATCAATGCCGTCATCAATAAACGCGTGAGAATCGGCATTCCGTCGTCCTGACCGGAATCGGCGCGCCGCCGCTAATGGACGCCCGATTTCGTCCACATGGCCGCCGGTTTCCGCCCAGACCTATTCGGGCACGGGCTGCATCCGCTACACTTGGTGATCGAGCCTCGCGCGCCGGGCAAGCGTCGCGTGTATTCGGCGCAGCCATAGCGGAGCCGGTCCGGCGCAACGCTCGCCGAGGATGGTTGAAAGCCACATTCTGCTGCTTTCCATGGCGGGATGTCGAGTTCTGCGTCGCGGCGGTTCCTGCCCCGTATCGAGTCCATGCGTGGTATCGCCGCTCTCGCGGTCGCGGGCATGCACGTCACATCGTCCTATGTCGATGGACCGGCGCGGGGATGGCTCGACGCGATCGCGCTTGGGGCCGTCAAGGCGCTCACCAACGGTTACGGCGCGGTGGTCGCGTTCTTCGTGATCAGCGGCTTCGTGCTGGCGCGTTCGCTGGACGGCAATCTCGATGCCGCGCGTTTCGTCCGTGCCCGCGTCTCTCGCCTGTTTCCGGCGGCGATCACGACGGTCGCGATCTTCACCGCGCTGTTCTACGCCTTCGGTTTCAGCCTGTACGGGAGAGCGTCGTTCACGCCGCTGGATGTCGCAGCCAATATGCTGATGCTGCGCGCCGACATCGACGCGGTGATGTGGTCGATGAAGGCGGAGCTAGCGGCGACGCCGCTGATCTTCGCCTCGGTCTGGCTGTTTCGCCGGCATGGCGCGCGGCCGCTGCTTGCGATCGCAGCCGTGCTGTTCGGGCTGTCCTTCGTCGGGCAGTACAATCATATGATCGGCGACGATACCAACCTGGCGCCGCTCTACGCTTTTCCGGTCGGCGTGCTGCTGCATTTCCGTGGCGAGACGATAGCCCGCCGAGCAGGCCCGATCGCGGCGACAATTGCGGCGACGGCCGCGATCGCGATCTTCTGCGCCTGCTCGTTCTTCAAGCCTTCCGGCACCTTCACGCTGCTGGTCGAGTGCCTCTCCGCCGCAATGCTGGTCGCGCTGATCGCGTTCCGTACCGACGGCGCGACGTTCGCTGCGCTCGATCTCCCTATCGTGAGGTTCTATGGCAGGATCTCCTACAGCTTCTATCTCCTGCATCCGCTGGCGCTGTGGGCCACGGCGCGGCTCGTGGGATATCTGCTGAACCGGTTCGATGCGCTGCCGGTGACGCTGGTCCTCGCTGCAGCCTTCGTCTTCTCGGTGATCGTCGTCACGCCACTGGCCTACGCCTCGTGGCGCTTCGTCGAAAGGCCGGCGATGGCGCTGCGACGGCAGCCGTCGGCAGCGCCGTCGGATCATCCAGGCGAAGCTTCGGTGATCCCCATGCGCTCGGAGCGCTTCTACGCGGTCGATCGGGTCGATTAGAGCGGGACTCCGCCGATTTCGGTTAATCTGTGACGGTCGCGTACCCGGGCGCCGCTGCTGTATTTGAGTATCGCGGCTCAGCATCATACCCGCGGCCGGCAATCCCGGCGCAGCTCCAGTTCAGTCGCAGCGATCGTCGCAGCGAAAACATAATCCCGCTGACTTCTCGCCTTCGTTCCACCTGCCGTAAGGCGTGCGCTGTGGCGCAAACTCCTCAACCGGCCGACAAGCTCCTTCAGCGCTGCAAATCGCTTTGACTGTGCAGGTGCTCGCGCCCTTTAACGGATGCCGAGAAAGGGAGACGGCGTTATGTATTCGGCTCTGGCAGGCATGTTCATTTTTCTGAGCATCAGCATTCTGATGGCCCACGCGATGGAGGCTCTTCACTCGCGTTCGTGATCGAGGCGGGCCCTCGGCCATGGTGGGTGCGCTCGTTGTGCGCTCGAGGCCGGGAGAGCGTGAACGATCCGAGCCGTCAGTGGAAGCTCTGGACGTCGTCCGCGCTCTCGTTGTGAAACAGCGCGGCCACTTTGGCGGCGCTGGAAAGAACCCGATGACGACGAAGAGAGCTGCGCGAGCGATGAAGTTGGAAATCGACGGATGGCTCGGCGCCCGGACGATCCTTTTCAGGATGTGAGCCGATCTGCAAAGTGAAAGTACCTGAAAGCGCCGCGGCCATAGGGACTCCTGAACCAAATCAGTGCCGACGGCGTTGCTGAGAAGCGCATACGGCGAGGCACCGTCGTCGTCGTTTGTTACCCGATGGAGCTGCTCTCGAAATTCGGGTGGATCGATCGAGGGCTTTTACCCGCGACCGCTTCCTGCGGCTACCTTGCGTTGCGTATCACCGGAGTCATACGGATGAATCGAGCGTGGTTTTCCACATGCGGAACCGTTCGCTTCCTGGATGTCACGGATTGAAGATGTGCCCGCTGTGAGCGGAGGCTGGGCCGGGAATGCGCGTTGCAGCCTTCCCTGAAGGCTTTTGACGCCTTCCAAACGCCGATTCGTGCCTTGCGGCAGGCCCAATCAGCGTCTAACCGGAGGCGATGGGAAAGACACTGATTCCGCCTGAACCCAACGAGGTCCACGAGGTTCCGCTGCGCGATGCGCTGGAAGAGCGCTATCTCGCCTATGCGCTCTCCACCATCATGCACCGGGCGCTGCCCGACGCC
This sequence comes from Bradyrhizobium sp., assembly GCF_019242285.1. GTDB lineage: Bacteria > Pseudomonadota > Alphaproteobacteria > Rhizobiales > Xanthobacteraceae > Bradyrhizobium. The sequence goes on along the minus strand of NZ_JAFAVV010000367.1, from coordinate 12,238 downwards.
CGCGACGGCCTGAAGCCGGTGCACCGGCGTATCCTCTACGGCATGCGCCTGCTCAACCTCAATCCGGGCACGGCGTTCAAGAAGTCGGCCAAGATCGTCGGCGACGTGATGGGCTCGTTCCATCCGCATGGCGACCAGGCGATCTACGACGCTATGGTGCGTCTGGCGCAGGATTTCAACTCGCGCTACCCGCTGGTCGACGGGCAGGGCAATTTCGGCAATATCGACGGCGACAATCCGGCTGCCTATCGCTACACCGAAGCGCGCATGACCGACGTCGCGCGGCTCCTGCTCGATGGGATCGACGAGGAGGGTGTCGATTTCAAGCCCAATTATGATGGTCAGACGAACGAGCCCGTGGTGCTCCCGGGCGGCTTCCCGAACCTGCTCGCCAATGGCGCGCAGGGGATCGCGGTCGGCATGGCGACCTCGATTCCGCCGCACAACGCCGCCGAGCTCTGCGATGCCGCGCTGCATCTGATCGAGAAGCCCGAGGCGAAATCGAAGTCGCTGCTGCGATGGGTGAAGGGACCGGACTTCCCGACCGGCGGCATCATCATCGATTCCAAGGAAGCGATCGCCGAGGCCTATGTCACCGGCCGCGGCGCGTTCCGCGTGCGCGCCAGGTGGACGCAGGAGGAGGGCTCGCGCGGCACCTGGGTCGTCGTCATCACGGAGATTCCCTACCTGGTGCAGAAGTCGCGGCTGATCGAGAAGATCGCCGAGCTGTTGAACGAGAAGAAGCTGCCGCTGGTCGGCGACGTCAGGGATGAATCGGCGGAAGACGTCCGGCTCGTGATCGAGCCGAAGTCGCGCAACGTCGATCCCGAGCTGATGATGGAATCGCTGTTCCGGCTGACCGAGCTGGAAAGCAAGATTCCGCTGAACCTCAACGTGCTGATGAACGGCCGCGTGCCCAGGGTCGTCGGCCTCGCCGAGTGTCTGCGCGAGTGGCTCGACCATCTGCGCGACGTGCTGATCCGCCGCTGGAACTACCGCAAGACCCAGATCGAGCATCGCCTCGAAGTGCTCGGCGGCTATTTGATCGCCTATCTGAACATCGACAAGGTGATCAAGATCATCCGCACCGAGGACGAGCCCAAGCCCGTCCTTATGAAGACCTTCAAGCTCACCGAGATCCAGGCCGACTCCATCCTCAACATGCGCCTGCGCAACCTGCGCAAGCTCGAGGAGATGGAGATCAGGACCGAGGACAAGAACCTGCGGAACGAGCTGAAGGGCGTCAAGTCGCTGCTCGGCTCGGAAGCCGAGCAATGGACCAGGGTCGGCGAGCAGGTGAAGAAGGTCCGCGACATGTTCGGACCCAAGACGCCGCTCGGCAAGCGTCGGACCACCTTCGCCGACGCGCCCGAGCACGATCTCGCGGCGATCGAGGAGGCCTTCGTCGAGCGCGAGCCGGTCACGGTCGTCGTCTCGGAAAAAGGCTGGGTGCGCACGATGAAGGGCCATATGGCCGATCTTTCGGGCCTCGCCTTCAAGACCGATGACAAGCTCGGCCAGGCCTTCTTCGCCGAGAGCACCTCGAAGCTGCTGCTGTTCGCCACCAACGGCAAGTTCTATTCGCTCGACGTCGCCAAGCTGCCGGGCGGCCGCGGCCATGGCGAGCCGATCCGCATGTTCGCCGACATGGACCAGGACGCCTCGATCGTCTCGCTGTTCGTCAACAAGGGCGGCCGCAAGTTTTTGATCGCCAACAGCGAAGGCCAGGGTTTTATGGTCAAGGAGGAGGACTGCGTCGGCAACACCCGCAAGGGCAAGCAGGTGATGAACGTCACCATGCCGAACGAGGCCTGCGCCATATGCAACGCCGTGGGCGACACCGTTGCCGTGATCGGCTCCAACCACAAGATGGTGGTCTTCCCGCTCGACCAGGTGCCGGAGATGGCGCGCGGCCGCGGCGTGCGCCTGCAGAAATACACCAGCGCGAAGCTTTCCGACGTCACCACCTTCGATGCCAGGGAGGGGCTCGCCTGGAAGGATTCCGCCGGCCGCGACCAGGGCATGAGCATGAAGGAGCTCGCCGACTGGGTCGGCAATCGCGCCGATGCTGGCCGGCTGGCGCATGGCCTGCCGAAGTCGAACAAGTTCGGCAGGGCTGTCGAATAGGCGCGGCCCGCGGCGAATTCACCGCGGATATGTTGCCACTTGCTGCCCGCTGCTGACGGCTGCCGCCATCATCGCGCGATGATGTGGAGCAATGCGCTCCGTTCGATCGTTGAAGCTTGCCGGCTGCGAATTCGCTCCTACGATGCTGCGTAACGCGAAGATGCAGCAAAGGGAGCGAAGCGGTGGGCGAGTGGGTCGGCGTCGTGATCGCGCTGGTGTCGAGCTCGCTCGGCGGCACGGCGGCCGCAATCACCCGCTATCTGGTTTCCCGCGCCGATCCGATTGCGCTGGCGATCCTGCGCTGGGGCATCGGCTTCATCTGCCTGCTGCCGGCGGCGCTGCTGATGAAGGCGACGTGGCCGCAGCGGCGCGACTGGCTTCCGGTCGCAGCGCTCGGGCTCGCTTTCTTCGGGATGTTCTTCATCCTCTACAACATCGCGATGTCGTTCACGACCGCAGCGCGCGCCTCGCTCGCGGTCGCGACCTTGCCGCTGCACACCATGGTGGTCGGCGCTCTGCTCGGTGCCGAGCCGCTGACGCTGCGCAAGACCGCGGGCGTGCTGATCGCAGTGCTCGGCGTGGTCGCGGCGCTTGCGTCGGGGCTGGCGGCGGCGCCGCCGGGCGCCTGGCGCGGAGAGCTGATCATGACGGCTGCTGTGGTCTGCATGGCGTTCTACAACGTGCTGTCGCGTCCGTTCATGCGCCGCTCCAGCGCGCTCGGTTTTCTCACCGTCGGCATGGGCGCGGGTGCTGTGGCGCTGGTCGTGGTTGGGTTGTTCAGCGGCAGTCTCGCGGTGCTCGGGGGCTTCGCCGCGCCGCAGTGGATTGCCGGCGTCTATCTCGGCGTCGTCGGCGGCGCCGCGACCTTCATCCTCTGGGTCATGGCGCTGGAGCGCGCGAGCCCGACCCGCGTCGCCAACACCATGACGGTCAATCCGATCGCGGCCGCGGTGCTGGCGGCGCTACTGGTCGGCGAGCCGATCACGCCAAATCTCGTGCTCGGCCTCGTTGCGGTCTTCGCCGGGATCTGGATCGCGACCTCGGAAATCAAGAAGCGGTAGGGTGGGCTAACTAAGGCGCGCAGCGCCGTGCCCACCATCGCCTCGACAGCATGACTCTTGGCGGTGGGCACGCTTCTGCCCTTGCGTGGCTGGACCTGTGCACGCGGCCGCTTAGCCCACCTTACCGACTGTCGGCAGCCGGCGGCGGGCTCACGCCCTGGCCGTGCTTCGGGTTCAGGGTTCCCGCATAGAACGAGACCAGCCAGACCAGGATCAGGAGGACAAGATACATGGCATAGGATTGCGGCGGCGTGGTCGCCCATTTGAACCATTTTTGGCTCGGCTTGTCGGGATCGCTTGGGTTGGCCATGGTTTGTTGTCGGCCAAGGCAGGCGCGAATGGAAGCCCAAAAAGGCGACAAGGCCACTGCCGGCGCATTGCGCGGCTGCAACCGCTTTCATCCCGCGCCGCGGCAGGGCATAATGGGGCCATGGAGCTTTCCACCCGCCTCGATCTGATGAACTGGCTGGTCGGCCAGGGCCTCACCGGACTCCCCGAAACCGATCTGATCCGCGGCTTCTGCGAGCGCTGCTGCGCGGGCGGGCTCGAATTGTCGCGCGCCATCGTCGCCATCGACACGCTGCACCCGATCTATGAAGGGCGGGGCTTCCGGTGGAACGACCGGCCGAGCAACGAGAGCGAGACTTTCGAGTACCGCTCCTCCAGCGAGGGTGACGCGGCCAAGAACTGGCGGCGCTCCGCTTTCCACCACATGCTCGAGAAGGGGCTCGATGAGCTGATCCTCGATCTCGTCGACGAAGGCACGCTGAAGTTCTCGCTGATGAGCGACCTGGCCGACAAGGGGCACCGGCACCTGGTAGCGTTCATCCATCGGTTCGGCGAGGCGGGCACGCTCGGCGAGATGGACTGCTTCTATTCCTACTGGCTGACCCGCCGCGCCGACGGGTTCCGTGAGAGCGAGCTGGCGGCGCTGCGCGACCTGGTTCCGCTGCTCGGCCTCGCGGTCAAATCGGGCCAGCAGATCGACATCGTGCGCACGCTCGGGCGCGTCTATCTCGGGCGCGATGCGTCCGAGCAGGTGCTGCGCGGGCGCATCTCGCGCGGCGTGCCCGAGCGCATCAACGCCGTGCTGTGGTTCTCCGACCTGCGCGGCTCGACCCGGATTTCCGAGGGCATCGGTCCCGACGAGATGATCCCGTTCCTGAACGATTATGCGGAGGCCTCGATCGACGCCATCCACGATGCCGGCGGCGACGTGTTGAAGCTGATCGGCGATGGCGTGCTCGCCGTGTTCACCGGCGAGGACATGGCGGAGGCGCGGCGGGCCGCACTCAAGGCCGAACATGCTTTTCGCCTCAATATGGCGGAGCTGAACGGGCGCCGCTCGGCCGACGGCCGCCCGGTGACCACGGCCTATATCGGCCTGCATGTTGGCGAGGTCTTCTATGGCAATATCGGCAGCGAGGACCGGCTCGACTTCACGGTGGTCGGTCCGGCCGTCAACGAGGTCAGCCGCATCGCCTCGATGTGCAACTCGATCGACCGCGAGCTCCTGATGTCCTCGGAATTCCTCGGCGGGCTCGACTCCACCGGCCGGCGCTACCTGGTCTCGACCGGCCGTTACGCTTTGCGCGGCATCGGCCGCGCGCAGGATCTCTATACGCTCGATCCCGACATCACAGCCGACGAGGTGGTGGCGGGAAGCTATGAGCGTTATCTGTCGAACTGATTAGCCGGCGCACGACGCGCTCGCCTCCTTGACCATCTCCGGCTGCCGCGCCAGCGCCACCGCGGGCGAGAGCAGGATCACCAGCGCCTGCGCGGCGAAGATCGCGACCGCGAGATAGAGGCAGGCCTCTGCGCCATACAATCCGCCGACGATCGCGCCCAGCGCCGAGCCGAGCGGCCGCGCGCCATAGCTCAGGATGTTGATGGCGGAGACGCGGCCGAGCAGGCGCTGTGGCGTCACCGATTGCCGCAGCGTCGTGGTCGAGATCACCCACAGGATCGGGCCGGCGCCGAGCAGGAAGAAGGCGAGGCCAGCGAGCAGCGGCGAAGGGACGAGCGTGGTCGCGGCCATCACCGCGGAGGCGGCAAAGCCGGTGACCGGACCGAGGCCGATCACGCTGCCGAAGGCGAGCTTGCGCATCACCCGCGTCGCCGCGAGCGCGCCGCACACCATGCCGACGCCGTACATCGCCAGCACTACGCCGACGCCGGTCGCGGCCAGTCCGAGACGGTGCACGGCATAGGGCACGAACACCGCGAGCAGCAGAAACGAGCCGGTGTTGAAGATGAACTGGGTGACGAACACCGGCCGCAGCAGCGCGTGATGCAGCACGAAGGCCACGCCTTCCCTGATGTCCTGCAGCGGATGGCGGCGCGGCGCGGGTGCGCGCGCCGGCTCGTGGATGCCGGACAGCAGCACGACCGCGACCACGGAAAGCGTCGCCGCTGCGCCGAAGGCCGGTGCCGCGCCAACCCAGCCGACCAGCGCGCCGCCCAGCGCCGGCCCGGAGGCGAAGGCTATGGTGCGCGCGAGCTCGATCCGCGAATTCGCGGCCGGCAGCAGTTGCGGTGCCACCAGCGAGGGCACCAGGGCGGGTGCGGCGACGCTGTAGGCCACCGTGCCACAGACGGCGACGAAGCCGAGCAGCGCCAGCAGCGGCAGCGTGAGCGCGCTGAGCCCGATCAGCATCAGGATCAGAAACAGCGCCGCGGCGCGCAGGGCTTCCGACCCCGCCATCAGCACCCGCCGCGAGATGCGATCGGTCAAGAGGCCGGCGGGGATCGCGAACAGGATGAAGGGCAGGGTCAGCGCGGTCTGCAACAGGCCGGTCTGGCCCTCGCCGACGCCGAGCGAGAGCACCGCGACGATCGGCGCAGCGGCGAGCGCGATCTGCTCGGCCGACTGCGCCGCGAGGTTCGACCAGGCGAGGCGGTTGAAGGTTGCGGGAAGGGTGTCTTTCAGTTCGGCCATGATGGGCTCCTATTGCGTCGTTGGCCGCAACATGGGAGCCGCGAAGGTTCAGACCCACCCGGTTTCCGAGGAGGATTTTGCCGGATTTCCCAGGATTCGGGTGGCGTCGCGCGAGTTTGGTCCGGACGGCATCGATGCCCATGGAACCTATGCGTCAGATGCAGTTGCAAACGAGTTGCATTAAAGGGGGACTTTGGTCATATTTGGCTGATGGATGTCGAATCCGCCGATTTGCAACTGCAGCAGGCCGTCTCCGGAGGCCGCCCGGCCGCCCGCGGCTGGCGCGGGGCGCGGGGGGAGCCGTCGCTGTCGGATGTCTTCGCCTCGGTCCGCACCGCGCGGCGCGGCTCGTTCTGGCGCAAGCTCGTGGCCTTTCTCGGCCCCGGCTATCTCGTCGCGGTCGGCTACATGGACCCCGGCAACTGGGCAACCTCGCTCGCCGGCGGCGCACGGTTTGGCTATGCGCTCCTGACGGTCGCGCTGTTGTCGAACCTGATGGCGATCGTGCTGCAGTCGCTGTGTACGCGGCTCGGCGTCGGCGCCGGACGCGACCTCGCGCAGGCCTGCCGTGACGGCTTCCCGCGCTGGGCGACCTGGCCGCTCTGGCTGTCGGCGGAGGTCGCGATCACCGCGACCGATCTTGCCGAGGTGATCGGCACCGCGATTGGCCTCAACCTCCTGTTTCAGATCCCGCTCGCGATCGGCGTCGTCATCACCGCGCTCGACGTGTTCCTGATCCTGACATTGCAGGCGTTCGGCTTCCGCTGGATCGAGGCCTTCGTGGTGGCGATGCTGGGCGTGATCGCGGCCTGCTTCGCGGTGCAGATCGCGCTCGCCGATCCCGACTGGGGCGCGGTGCTGCGCGGCATGCTGCCCAGCGGCGAGCTCGTCAGCAACCGCGAGATGCTCTATCTCGCGCTCGGCATTCTCGGCGCCACCGTGATGCCGCACAATCTCTATCTGCATTCGGGTCTGGTGCAGACCCGCGGCTACGGCGCCTCCGAGGCCGAGAAGCGCGAGGCGATCACGCTCGCGACCATCGATTCCTCGATCGCGCTCTGTCTCGCCTTCGTCATCAACGCCTCGATCCTGATCCTGGCGGCGGCGACGTTCCATCGCGCCGGTAACACCCACATCGCCGAGCTCGACCAGGCGCATGCCTTCCTGGCGCCGCTGCTCGGCTCGACGTTGGCGCCGACGCTGTTTGCGGTCGCGCTGCTCTGCTGCGGTCTGAACTCGACCATCACCGCAACCCTGTCTGGCCAGATCGTGATGGAGGGCTTTATCGACCTCCGCATCTCGCCGGCGCTCCGGCGGCTGGTGACGCGGACGATTGCCATCGTGCCGGCGGTGGTCGTGACCATCTGGGCCGGCGAGAAGGCGACCGGGCAGCTCCTGATCCTGAGCCAGGTGGTGTTGAGCCTGCAACTGCCGTTCGCCGTGGTGCCGCTCGTGCTGTTCACCGCGAGCCGCGCCAAGATGGGTGCGTTCGTGGCGCCGCGCTGGCTCACCGCGCTCGCCGCGCTGACGGCGGTCGCCATCATCGCGCTGAACGCCAAGCTGGTATGGGATTACGTCAGCGGGTGAACGTCACCGCTGGATGATCTCCGCGGGGAACGGACGGCCCGGACGCCCCGCACAGACGTTGTCTCGCAGCTGAGTCGTCTCCCGCTGGCGCTTCTCGAACTCCGTCAGCGATGCGGAGGAGATGTCGCAGGCCTCACGATGCTCACTGGCATAGTGCATCAGCGCATTCCAGGCCATCGCGGAACGGACATAGGTCTCGCAGCGGCCCATCCTGGCGAAGCTCCTGGCCTGCTTCGAAGCCTGGTTCGCCTCGTCGCGCAGCTCGGTCAGTTCCGGACATCGCGACTGGGCGTTGGCCTGGCTGCACCATCCGGCGAGTGCGATCATCGCAACGGCCCATACGAGTGTCCGCATCACGGGTCTCCTTGTCACGACAGCCTGCATCAGGGCGAGGATGCAATTACCTGGTAGGGCTTATTGCAGCGCGTGACGGTATTTTCGTGGCTCCTTCTACATCCACGAATTGTGGATTCGATCGAGCTAAACCCCGGCGAGCTGTGGCGGTATTGACGCATCGGCCGACTTCCTGGGGATACCTGAACACATTACCAATTGACTGCCACACTTCCACGCTAGGCTCCTCAAGTCGTCCGATTGATTTACCCGCGTCGTAAAAGCGAACTCTCGGCCGCGCACGCGGCTGCATCTCATTGCTTTATTGGGTCGGGTCCGCCCGGCCAATGTGCTTGTTGCGTTTGTGTTTTGAGGTGGTTGCCATGGCCGTGAACGTCGCGGAGCCTCCGGAGGGGCATCAGGGCTTTTCTCTTCCTGATTCTCAATCGCTGCGGACCTACGTGGCGCTCGTGCCACGCGACGATCTGGGGGCGCGCCATCGATCCACGATCGGTTCGCCCGCGAGCGCATTGTTCGATGGGCCCTCTGCGGCGGCATTTGCCGGCGCCTGCCTCGGCTGCATGACGACGTTGGCACTTTGCGCGGTCGGCATTCCGCCGGCGATCGCATCGGCGCTGGCGACGACGCTGCTGTGTGGCCAATTGCTGATCATCGGGACCACCGTCCTGCTGCCCGGCGAGTTCTTCTCGGCCATCTATGGCGGAACCTTCGCCGGCATGACCCCCGTGCTCTGGCTGATCGACAAGGCGCCGGATCGTTCGGTCATGCCCGCGATCGTGCTGTTCGTCTCGCTCTCGCTGTTCTGCAGCCTCGCGTTCGCCGTGGTCGCCGCGATCGACAACCGGTCCGTTCGCCGGCTCGCGCACGGCTATGGCGGAAGGTCGGGGGCGATTGCGACCGCGGCTTGCCTGCTCTTCGTGGAACTGGCGTCGCTGTTCGGCGCCGACAACCACTTGTTTCGGGCGGCGCGCACCGACCTGTTCGCGCTGGGCCTGGCCCAGGCTATTCCGACCTGCGCGGCCTGCACGATGGGCATGTTCGCGACCCTGCTGGCATTGCGCCGGCCCAGCATGATGGCGGCGAGCCCGGCGGAGCGAACCTTCCTGGCCTCGTCGGTGGCGGTCATCAGCCTGATGATCCTGCGCCTGGGCAACCCGGACGACGCGCATCTGCCCGAGGCATTCTATGCCGGATGTTTCCTGGGCATGTCGACGCTTGAGCGGCTGCGGGGATGGTTGCAGCTCGCACTGGGCGCGATCATCCTGACGGCGATGCTGCTTGCCGTAAGGGCGCTTCTCCCCGGCATCGGCGGCGGCCTCGGCCTTGCGGCCTTCGTCACCGTGGCCGCGTTGGCCATCCTGCGGCAGGCGGCGAGCCCGGTGGTTCGCGCGGCGCCGCAGCGGGTCGACATTGTGTCCGCCGGAGCCCTGGTGCCGCTGGGCGCCAGCCTCGTTCCGATCCGTGCAGGCCGGTCGATAGGATCGGGGACGCCGCTGTCCCGAGGGACCTGGGGCATGATCGCCAATTCGATCGCAGCCCTGCTGGCGGTCGGGTATCTCGCGCTGCCGGGCCGGATCGCACTCCAGGGACCGGTTTCGGATCCAGCCGAGCCCGTGGTCGAAGCGCCGGACGCATCCTTCGACGAGCTTGCGCCCGTCACATCCGCCTTCGGCGCGGACGCCGGCAATGCCGGCCGGGTGACGGAGCTTGGCTCCCGGTCGCGCAGCATCATGGACCCCGAGCACGACGGTTTGGCCGATGGTGGTGAGGTCATGCGCACGAACCTCGCGATGGCCGCGCCGGAAGAAACGGCGCCTGTGCCTGTCGGCGGCGGAACGCGGGTCGAGGACACGGAGAGGCTTCCAGGCAAGCTGTTGCGCGAGCTGCTGCGGTGGCAGGTTGCCCACCTCGGCGCGCCGCGCAAGCCGCAGCCCGCGAAGAAGCGACACAGCCGCGCGGCGCAATTCGTCGACCTGCTGACGCCTGGTCAGCCGCCGGTGCCGCCGCGGCCGGTGCGTCGCGCGGCAGTCGCAGAGCCGGCGGCTGCGCCCGCCATGCGTCCCGTCCACGCGCGAAGGCCGGTTCGCGCTCCGGATGCCACGCCGGCGCTGGATCAGTAGGACGCGCCGCGACGGCGCCTCGTTGCCTTCGCAGCCGCCATCATCCTAAAGATCGCGGCTGAACTCGCGGTCGCCGCCTTCTGAGGGCCGCAGGACAGGATGGCGGGGATGATGATGCGACATGACCTGATGCATGCGCTGCGTGAGCACGCACCCCAATGCTTCTATTCGGGCACGGCCACGCATCCGATCTATGTCGATCATCTGCCGGCGGCCGGTCGCGTCGCGGGCCGTCTGCCGGTGGTGATGGCGCACGGCGCGGCGCACACCGGCTCCTGCTACCTCGCCACCCCCGACCTGCGGCCGGGCTGGGCGCCGCGCTTCGCGGCCGCGGGGCGCGACGTGTTCGTGCCGGACTGGCCGGGCCACGGCCGCTCGCCGCCGGATGCGGATTTTCCGCGGCTCGGGGCGGTGGAGGTCGCGTCCGCGCTGCTGGCGCTGCTCGCGGAGATCGGGCCGGCCGTGCTGCTGGTGCATTCGGCGAGCGGCCCGATGGCGTGGTGGATGGCCGAGCAGCGGTCGGACCTGATCGGCGCGGTGGTCGGCATCGCGCCGGGTCCGCCGGCCAATCTCCTGAAGCATCTGCCCGACGATCCCGCCGCCGTGCTGGCCTTGCGCGACGATGAGAGTGCCGGCCGTCCGGTCTACGCGGCGGAGGACCACCCGGTGCGGCTCGGCCGCGCCTTTGCCGCCGCCTCCTGGGCCAACACGGCGCGGTTTCCGCAAGCCGCGTTCGAACGCTATTGCGCCTCGATCGTGCCGGAGAGCGCGCGCATCTTCAACGAGCGCTTCAACATCGGCGGCCGCGGCCTGAAGATCAACGACCCTGCGAACCTGCGCGCCAAGCCCGTCCTGATCGTCACCGGCGAATCCGATCCGCGCCATCCGCGCAGCCTCGACGAGGCCACCGCGAACTATCTCGGCGCCGATTTCATCTGGCTGCCCGACCGCGGCATCACCGGCAACGGCCACATGATGATGATCGAGGACAACAGCGACGAGCTTGCTGATCTCATCCTGGGGTGGCTGGCGGCGAAGGGCTGCTGATCGGCCGCGCCTCAGTCCCGCGCTTTAGTCCTGCGGCTCGCTCGTCACGTCGCCTGCGGGATCGACGCGCAGCCAGCCGGAGGGCGCGAGCCGCTGCTGCGGCAGGAAGCGGGCCTTGTAGTCCATCTTCTTGGAGCCCTCGATCCAGTAGCCGAGATAGACGTAAGGCAGGCCCTGGCGCCGCGCGCGGGCGATATGGTCGAGGATCATGAAAGTGCCGAGCGAGCGGGCATCCTCCGACGGCTCGAAGAACGAGTAGACCATCGACAGGCCGTCGCTCAGGACGTCGGTGAGCGCGACCGCGATCAGCTCGCCGCCGCGGCCGGTGATGGCGCTGTCGATCTCGCGCCGCCGATACTCGATGATGCGGGTTTCGACATGGCTGTCCTCGACCATCATCGCATAATCGAGCACGGTCATGTCGGCCATGCCACCGTGGCGGTGGCGGGCGTCGAGATAGGCGCGGAAGATCGAATACTGTTCCGATGTCGGCACCGCGCTGCGCTGCTCGCCGATGATGTCGGCGTTGCGCGCCATCACCTTGCGGAAATTGCGCGAGGGCCGGAATTCGTTCGCCACCACCCGCACCGAGACGCAGGCCCGGCACTGGTCGCAGGCCGGCCGGTAGGCGATCGACTGGCTGCGGCGGAAGCCGCCATGGGTCAAGAGGTCGTTGAGGTCGCCGGCCTTGTCGCCGACCAGATGCGTGAACACCTTGCGCTCGTGCCGGCCCGGCAGATAGGGGCAGGGCGAGGGCGCCGTCAGATAGAATTGCGGGGTGTCGCGCGAATGTTGGGTCACTGAGGTCTTAAGGTCTCCGAAGCAGTTTGGCGAGCATCGCGCCGCCGCAGCCTTCGGTCAATCGCTTTGCTCCTGCATCACCAGGTTCGTGCCGGCTGCCCTATGCGGGCAGAACTGTTAACGATCACGGTTCCCAGCATCATGTCGTGGAGCAGCCGGCGGCGGCCGTTGAACAGCCCGACCAGCACGATCAGCGGCGT
>NZ_JAFAVV010000015.1 GCF_019242285.1 Bradyrhizobium sp. | reverse complement strand
ATCGGCGAGGTGCTCCGCCTGTCCGACGACAGCCGCGAGGAGAACCCCGTCAATCTCGATCCCCGCATGGCCAAGTTCGCCGGCGGCGTCCACCGCCTCGACGGACAGCTCATGGTCGTCCTCGACGTCGACCGTGTCCTCGAACTCACATCCAAGACCGCGCTTGCCGCTTAAGCCCGTATCGTGATCACCACGTCTGATTCTTTGAGAAGGTCGAGCCAATGAGAACATGTCTGGTAGTTGATGATTCCGCGGTCGTGCGAAAAATTGCGCGACGCATACTGGAAGAGATGGACTTCCAGATCGTCGAGGCCGAGGACGGCGAGCAGGCGCTGCAGGCCTGCAAGAACGCCATACCCGAGGCGATCCTGCTCGACTGGAACATGCCGAACATGGACGGCTACGAGTTCCTCGGCAATCTGCGCCGCCTGCCCGGCGGGGACACGCCCAAGGTCGTGTTCTGCACCACCGAGAACGACATCGATCACATCTCGCGTGCGCTCGCGGCCGGCGCCAACGAGTACATCATGAAGCCGTTCGACAAGGAAATCATTTCCGCGAAATTTCAGGAAGTCGGCCTGGTGACGTCACCGGAAGCCGTCTGATCGTTCCACTTGCCGTAGAGGCTGCCAGTGAACCCGCCCGATTATGAGTACTTGCGTAGGCTTCTCAAGGACCAGTCAGGCCTCGACCTGTCGGTCGACAAGCAATATCTGATCGAAAGCCGCTTGCTGCCGCTCGCGCGGAAGTCCGGCCTCTCGGACATCAGTGCGCTCGTGCAGAAGCTGAAGACTGGCGCGCCCTCCTTCGTGACTCAGGTCATCGAAGCGATGACGACCAACGAGACCTTCTTCTTTCGCGACAAGATTCCGTTCGATCATTTTCGCGAATCGATCATGCCGGAGCTGTTGCGCGCGCGTGCCGCCCGCAAGAGCATCCGGATATGGTGCGCCGCGGGCTCGACCGGACAGGAACCGTATTCGATCGCGATGTGCTTGAGGGAGATGGGTGCCGCGCTCGCCGGCTGGCGGACCGAAATCGTCGCCACCGACCTGTCGCAGGAGGTGCTCGAGAAATCGAAGGCCGGCATCTACAGCCAGTTCGAGGTGCAGCGTGGCCTGCCGATCCAGATGCTGGTGAAGAACTTCAAACAGGTCGGCGAGCTCTGGCAGATCAATGCGGACGTTCGGGCGATGGTGCAGCACCGCCAGCTCAACCTGCTGCACGATTTCAGCCAGCTCGGCGTGTTCGACGTGATCTTCTGTCGCAACGTCCTGATCTATTTCGACCAGGACACCAAGACCAACATCTTCGGCCGGCTCGCGAAGGCGATCGAGCCCGACGGCTTCCTGGTGCTCGGTGCGGCGGAAACCGTGGTGGGACTGACCGATGTGTTCAAGCCCTTCCCCGAGCGGCGCGGTCTCTATCGGCCGGACGCCCGATCGGCTTCGGCGAGGACGTCCGTCCCCGGCGCAGGAATGCCAAAGATCGCCGCGATGGCGGGATTGTAGCGAATGGCGGACGAGAACAAGACGACGGACCGTGTCACGTTCAGCCGCGGCTACGACGTCTGCATCATGGCGATCGACGGCACCTGGCGGCGCGACTGCCAGTTGCTGGCCATCTCCGACAACGATGCGGTTCTCACCATGGAAGGCTCCATTCAGGGGCTCAACCTCAAGGAATTCTTCCTGTTGCTGTCGTCGACGGGACTTGCGTATCGGCGTTGCGAGCTGGTTCGCGTCAATGGCTCGGAGATCGATATTCAGTTCCTCAAGGGCAAGAACCGGAAGAAGAAGTCCGGGGGCTCGTCCAAGGAATCGATGATGGGCGCGTAGGCATCCGGTCGGGATGCATTCGCCTTCCCGGTCCCGCTCGACTGCTTCTGCGTCGCCTCTGCATAATGATTCCCGAACGCGGCACTTCGGATTTATCTGGCGGGTTTTACCCGGTCGCAGAACAGTCGCTGTAGACGTGATGCGGGCCAATTCAACGGGACCGCGATGTTGATCAGACCGGATTCTTCCTTCGCTCGACCGGACGCATCCGAGGCCGGCGACCGGCGGGCGCTCCAGCTTCTGATCGTCGACGACGATGCAACCCAGCGCAGGCTGATCTCGGTCGCTGCCAGGCAGGCTGGCCATGCCGTCTCGCTCGCGGAATCCTGCACCGAGGCGATCGAGCAGATCGGCGCCCGTCAGTTCGATTGCGTGACGCTCGACCTGATGCTCACCGATGGTGACGGGGTGAAGGTGCTGCAGGTGATGTCAGAAGCGAAGTTCGGCGGTTCGGTCATCATGATCAGCGGCATGGAGTCCGCACGCCGCTCCGCGGCGCGGCTCTACGCGCGTTCGCTCGGCATCGACCTGCAGAGCCTGCCGAAGCCGTTGGATCTCGCGGCCTTGCGGATCTGCCTTGCCAATCTCGGCAAGGCCGCCATGGGACTGCCTATCCGGCACACCTGGGGCGGGATCGCAACCGAAGATGTCGTCGCGCCGCATCGTCGCCGTGGTCGTACGCCAACGTGAGCTGATCGCGCTCCCGACACGTCATTGGCGGAAATGCGGCGCACCCGTGTCAGTCGCGCGCGGGTGGCACCAGGCGGAGCCGCGTTGCAGGCCGGCTTGCTGCATCACAATTGAGCAGGAACTCGAGAGCCCGCGCGAGGCTCGGATCGCATGCGACGAGCGCGGCCTCTGCGGCCGCGTGGCGCGGGGCAACGTCGTCGAGCACGAATACGGTATCGCCGGTGTCCTCGTCTGTGGAAATCCGTTCTCTTGCCGCGGTTGCCTGCAGCATTTTCTGGCACGTCCGCACCTGTTCGCTCAGGTGCCGAAGCTCGGCAATGATCGCATCCGCATCTCCTTTCGGGGCTCGATGATCGCGCTGATGCAGTGGTCTGTTACCGCTGGCATGAATGGCTTCTTGACAATGTCGCCGGGCTGAAGTGTTCCGCACTGCAACGGCGCTCGGACCTGCGGAAGTCCAGACTGACGAGCGCGTTGGCGTTGGCCAGACCTTTCACGAAACTTACGGCGCGGCGACGGATCACGAATTCTGGAAAATTGGCACCTGCCGGTGTTAGAAACTACAGCGCTACTTGTGAGTTAAGCACTTGTCCCGTACAAATACGGTGGGTCGATTCTGCGCTGGGCGCTATACCGTTCGGCGAGTGCGCGTCATGTTTTACTCTTTTGGGACGATGGCACATGAACGAGAAACCTGCTTCCCGCGGTGAAATTTTCGTCGTCGACGATGATCCTGCCGTGCGCGAAACTCTCTCGATAGTCTTGTCCGCGGCAGGCTACGAGGTGATCTGCTTTGCGGACGGAGCTGCCCTGCTGGCGGTAGCAAGAAACCGCACGCCATCCTGCATCCTTCTGGACGTGCACATTCCGGGAAAGTCCGGGCTGGACATCCTGCGGGAGCTGCGCGGCGAGGACTACCCCGCGCCGATCTTCATGATTTCGGGTCAGGGCGACATCCCGATGGCGGTCACCGCCATCAAGAACGGCGCGCTCGATTTCATCGAAAAACCGTTCCGGGGCAGCGAGATCGTCGAGCGGCTGGACGAGGCGATCGGCGCATATGCGCGCAGAAATGCACAAGGCGCGCTCTCCAACATCGCTTCGCTGCACTTCCCGGGGAAGGAGCCTTTGACGCGGCGGGAACGAGAGGTGCTGGAGCAGTTCACTTCCGGCGCCTCCAACAAGGAAGCGGGCCGCACGCTCGGCATCAGCCCGCGCACGATCGAAGACCATCGCGCCAACATCATGAAGAAGCTCGGCGCCCGCAATGCGGCAGACCTGGTGCGAATCGTGATGACCGCCCGGCAGCGCGCCTCCTGAAGCGGAAGGTTCGGCGAGGCGTGGCGACATGCGGTGCCTCGCGGCGCAGGTCAGGGCATTCCATGCCGATCAGCCGTCGATCGCCCGTCGGATCATCCGGGCCAGATCCGACTTGCGATACGGCTTTGCGAGCAGCAGGACTCCCGAATCGAGCCTGCCATGATGGACGATCGCATCCTCGGTATAGCCTGAGGTGAACAGCACCCGGAGGTCCGGGCGATCAGCCATGACGGCGTCGGCGAGCTGGCGGCCGTTCATCGTGCCCGGCATGATCACGTCGGTGAACAGCAGATCGAACGCGTGCCCGGCGGCGACGATCGAGAGCGCCTCCGCGGCGTTTGCCGCGGCCAGCGTGACGTAGCCGAGCGAGTGCAGTTGCGTCAGCACGTAGTCGCGCACCAGCCCGTCGTCCTCGACCACCAGGATGGTCTCACGTCCGCCTTCGACGGCAGCGTTGGATGCGCCGTCGGGCGCGACCGTCGTGCCATCGCCCGGCGGCAGGTACATCTTGATCGTCGCGCCATGGCCTTCCTCGCTGTAGATCCTGATGTGGCCCGCCGACTGCTTGATGAAACCATAGACCATGCTGAGGCCGAGACCGGTGCCCTTGCCCGGGCCCTTGGAGGTGAAGAAGGGATTGAACACCTTGTCGATGATGGTGTGCGGAATGCCGTTGCCGGTGTCGCTCACGGCGATCAGCGCATAGCGGCCCGGCCTGATGTCGTCGTACATGTCCGCGTAGTTCTCGTCGAGATCGACATAGCGTGTCTCCAGGATCAGCTTGCCGCCGTCGGGCATGGCGTCGCGCGAGTTCAAAGCGAGATTGAGAATCGCGGTCGCGAGCTGATTGGGATCGACGATCGCGATACAGGTTTCCTCCTCGAGCACCGATACGATCTCGATGTGCTCGCCGAGCGTCGGGCGCAACAGCTTGGCGGTGTCGATGACGAGCGTGTTGACGTCGATCTCGCGCGGCTGCAGCGGTTGCCGGCGGGCGAACGCCAACAGGTGCTGCGTCAGGTCGGCGCCGCGGGCGGCGGCCTCGTCGATCATCTTGGTGATCGCGGCAAGTTGCGGCTCCTTCGCCACCGCGCCCGACAGGATCTCGATCGTGCCGGTGATGACGGTCAGGATGTTGTTGAAGTCGTGGGCGATGCCGCCGGTGAGCTGGCCGATCGCCTCCATCTTCTCGGACTGCCGGATCCTCTCCTCCGCCGCGATCTTGTCGGTGAGGTCGCGGAAGAAGCCGTTGAACAGGAAGCCGTCGCGGGTCTTCAGCGCCGTGACGCTGAGCTCGCCCTTGAATTCCCGGCCGTCACGTCGGCGTACCATGAGCTCGCGGCGGCGGCCGAGAATGAGGCCCTGTCTGGAGCTGAGGAAACGGCCGAGCGCCGCCTTGAGCTCGCTGCGGTCGGGCTCGGCGACGATCAGGTCGACCAGGTCTCGGTCCAGCGCCTCCTGGCGCGACCAGCCGAACATGGCCTCGGCCCGCGAGTTCCAGTTGCGCGTCTTGCCGCTCTCGTCCATCTGCACGAAGGCGTCGAGCGCGGTCTCGATGATGTTGCTGGCGAGCTGCGCGCTTTCGCGCAGCCGCTCCTGGGCGTGCAGGCTCTCGGTCATGTCGCGGCCGATGAAGAAATGCCGCTTGACCGGCTCGGACCAGCCGCCGGTCCAGGAGATGAGCACGGCGTGGCCGTCCCTGTGCAGGTAGCGGGTGTTGGTGTCGCGCAGGTGCTCGCCGCGCCGGGAGGCGCGAAGCTCCGAACGCGCGGTCTCCAGGTCGTCCGGGTGGATCAGCTCGACGGCATCGCGGCCGATCAGCTCTTCCGGCGAATAGCCGAGGATGTTTTCCACGCTCGGGCTGACCTGCACCATGGTCCCCTTGGGATCGATGATCAGGATCAGGTCGTGCGAGGTCTCGAAGATGCGCCGCCGCTCCTCGATCTGCTGGCGCAGCGCCTGTTCGGTGCGCCGGCTCTCGGTGAGGTCGCGCATGATCATGGAGGCGCCGAACATCTGTCCGGACGGCGACTTGATCGGGGACAGGCTGACCGAGACCTGCACCGAGCTGCCATCCTTGCACAGCCGCGCCGTCTCGCGGTGCTCGATGCGGTCGCCGCGCTTGATCCGGCGCACGATGTCCCGCACCTCGGCCTTGCGGTCGGACGGCACGATCAGGTCGATGCTCTTGCCGACGGCCTCCTCGGCTGAGAAGCCGAACAGCCGTTCGGCAGCGGGATTCCAGCCGGTGATCGTGCCGTCGAGCGACTGGGTTAGGATCGCGTCGTTCGACGATTGCACGGCGGCGCTGAACAGCCGCTCGCGCGCCGCATAGAGATCGCGTGCGGCCTCGGTGAAGCGATGCTCCCGGATCTCGCGCTCGAGCTCGGTGGTCTTCTCGTTGACCTCGGCGATCACCCGCGCGAACGCCCGTGCCAGCACCCCGGTCTCGCCGCCCGCGTTGAACGGAACGGCAATGGGGTCGTTGCGGCCGATACCTTCGACCGCCGCCGTGAGCTGG
>NZ_JAFAVV010000892.1 GCF_019242285.1 Bradyrhizobium sp. | reverse complement strand
CTCGTCGCGATCAGCAGATCGACGACGAAGCCGGGCTTGATGGACTTCGGCCGATCGTCCCAGGGATCGCGCTCCCGCTGCTTTGCCGGTGGACCCGGCAGGGCCTTCACCAGGGCCGCGCCGATCTGCTCCAGGCCGAGCGCCGTGACTTCCACGCAGCGTTTCACCAGGTCGCCGCAGGCGCTCAGCCGCAGCGGCGCGTTGCGCGCGACGATCCCGACCAGCAGTTCGGTTGCACGCAGAGCCGGTAGCAGGGCGACCGCACGCATGATCGCTTCGTTGTCGCGGGCGGCGTAGTTGCCTTCCGCGGACACGCCAGAGAGAAATTCATCGATACGTTTCATATTGCCGAGCCGAACCTGCAACTCCAGCATCCGCTCGGCATCGACGTCGTCATCCGATCGCCAAGTCAAACGCGACCAGGAGGCCACCATGTGGCCAGAAAGCTCATCAGCCTCCCGCCATGACGGCGACTCGGCCGGCCTGCCGTTCGCCTCCCAGCGCGCCGTGAGACCCTCGAGATGGGGCAGCGTCGTGGGCAAGCCGGCCTGATTGAGCACGGCGAACCGGCGCGCCGTCGGCCAGAGGACGAAACCGGCGCGCCGATAGGTGCGATCGAAGGATGCGCCCTCGTTGCCGGTCGCCTCGTGGAAATGCTGCTCGTCGGGTGTCAGTTTCTCGAAGGCATCCGGCGGACAAAGCTCGTCCTCGCCGAACGGAAACAGGCCGAAGCTCGCCTCGCCTCCATCCGGACGCCGCCACTCCGACAGGATGAGGTCCCGGTCGATGACCTCGACAACCTCGAAGTCGTCGCCTTCGTCTTCCTCATCCTCTTCGTCCTCGTCGCGATCCCAGCGGCCGCGGCCGTAATAGCCGGTGTCTTCGGCGCTGCCGCTCTCCTCGATCGACGCCAACGCGAGATGAAGATCGCAATCCGCTTCGGCGGCGGCGCCGACCAGCACGGACGCGACGCCAGCATCGGCACCCTTGAGCGCACGGAACGACAACTCGGCCGGTGTATAGACATGCTCCAGAGGCAGGACCAGCTTGTCCGGCGCGTCCGGATCGCTCGCCCAGCTCCGCAGCGCCTGCACCACGCGTTCGCGCTCCTTGCGATAGTCCGGCGCCGAGACCCGGCGACTCTTGCCGGCGAAGCAAAGATTGTAGACGAGAGTCAGGCGATGTCCGGCCTGAACCGGCCGCACCTCGTGCACGCAGTCGGCATAGAAGGCGGCAAGCCCGATCTCCGACGGCTCCTGCGGCCGTAAGTCGAACACCACCTCGCGGCCGAGATGCTTGACGACCAGCTCGCCGCCGCGATGGTCGGACGGCAGCACGAGCACCATGGTCGCGAACATGCCGGGAGCCTTCTCGGTGTCGCGATGATCGACGAAGAAGCCGCGGGTATCGTAGACAAGGAGCTTGTAGAAGTCGGCCTCCACCGGCCCTTCCACGCCGAGACCGCGGACGGCATCGACGACCAGCCGCGCCAGAGTCTCGTCCCACCGGCGACCGCTGATCCGAACCTTGGTGGGATCGAGCTGCCAGGTTCGCCGGACCTCCCGATCGATCACGGTCGCCTCGCCGCGTCCATAGGGAGCGGCGTCCGCGGCTGCCACGAGATGCTCGGCCTGCGGCGTGAGAATCGGAAAGGCGATCCTCCCTATGCCGTCGACATCGATCGTCGGCATGACGATTTCGCGGGTGTCCCCGGTGCAGAAATCGCCCGGACGTTCGACGGAACGCAGGCTGTCGAGCAACGCATCACCGATTGACGACATGGCATCCCTCATCTTCTTCACGATCGTCGATCATTGCAGCTTGATATCGGCCGCCTTGATCACCCCGCCCCAACGCTCGATCTCCCGGTGCAGATAGTCCGCCGTCTTCTCGACCGATCCGCCGAACACCTCGGCCGACAGCGGCTTCAGATGATCCTGCACCTCCGGCTGGGTCAGGGCCTCGTTGACGTCGGCATTGACCTTGTCGATGACGCTCCTGGGCGTTCCCGGTGGCGCCACCACGCCATACCATGCCACGGCTTCGAAGCCTGGCAACGTCTCCGCGATGGTCGGAACGTTGGGCAGCGTCGCGAGCCGCTTGGGCGAGGCGACCGCCAGCAGCTTCAGCTTGCCGGCCTCGACCAGCGGCAGCGAGACGCCGAGATTGTCGAACATCACATCGACATTGCCGGCGACCAGATCCTGCAGCGCAGGCGCCGAGCCGCGGTAAGGAACATGGCGGAGCTTCACCCTCGCCATCAACTGAAACAGCTCGGAGGTCAAATGCGAGGTCGTCCCGTTGCCCTGGGTTGCCGACGTCAGCTTGTCGGGATTCTGTCGCAGATAGTCGATGAACTCGGCGACGCTCGATGCCTTGACATTGGCCGGATTGACGAACAACCCGTTCGGCACCTGCGCCATCACGACAACCGGCTCCAGCCTGACCGGATCGAACCCGAGCTTCGGGTAGAGATTCTGATTGATCACCAGCGGCGGCGGCGGTGACGCCAGCAGCGTGTAGCCATCGGGAGCCGAACGGAACGCCAGCTCGGAGCCGATATTGCCGGCCGCGCCCGTGCGGTTCTCGATGACGACCGGCTGATGCCATTTGCGCGAGACCCAGTCGAAAATGATCCGCGGCACGGCATCGGCTGTGCCGCCGGCGGGGAACGGCACGACGACCTTCACCACATGATCCGGAAACTCCTCCGCGCGCAGCGGACCGCAGACTTGCAGAGACGCCGCGAAAACCATGGCCAGACATCGCCGGGCGGGAGAGAAGGAAAGTGTCGGTCCAGGCACCTGAAACTACCTCTTGTTGTCGCTGCAACGATCAGCTCGCATTGCTTGCGAGTTGCGATTTGTCGTTCCACGCCATCGAGAATAGCGTGAACCAGCAGGCGTCCGAAGCATTTGGCGCAGTGACGACGAATTTTGGATGAGAAGACCACTGGAATCTTGAGGTTTCAAGCGTCAATGTCCGCAAGCGTTTCGTGGAATGAAATCACACAGGATGAAGTGATGGCGCGGTCGGGACTCAACATCGTCGTTGTGGGCGGGGGAATTGGCGGGTTGTTCGCAGCGAACGCGCTGATCGCGAACGGGTTCAACGTGACAGTCCATGAACAGGCGCCCGCGCTCGGCGAGGTCGGAGCAGGCGTGTTCCTGACACCGAACAGCGTGCGCCACCTGCAGAGGGTCGGCCTCGGGCCCGCCGTCGAGAAATGGGGCGCCAGGGTCGGCACCGGCTCGCACTATTTCCGCCATGATGGCGCGCCGATCGCGCCGGTCCAGGTGACGGACTCCTCGGGCTGGAACGCGACCTATGGGATGCATCGGGCCGACCTCGTCGACATGCTCGCGAACGCGCTGCCGGCCGGCGTGATTCGGACCGGCCATCGCGCCGTCGATCTGGAGCAGACCGAGACGAGCGCGCGGGTCGCGTTCGCAAACGGCGCCTTCGCCGAAGGCGATATCGTCATCGCGGCCGACGGCATTCACTCCGAGCTGCGGCGCAAGGTGACCCCGCCGGCGCGGCCGGTGTTTCACGGCAACATCGCCTATCGCGGCGTGCTGGCGCATGCGCTCATTCCGCAC
Organism: Bradyrhizobium sp.; assembly: GCF_019242285.1. GTDB lineage: Bacteria > Pseudomonadota > Alphaproteobacteria > Rhizobiales > Xanthobacteraceae > Bradyrhizobium. The sequence goes on along the minus strand of NZ_JAFAVV010000892.1, from coordinate 1,645 downwards.
TGGCCGACCGATTGCTGGCAGATGTGGCTCGGCCAGGGAAAACATTTTCTCACCTTCCCGGTGCGCGCGGGCGAACTGATCAACTATGTCGGCTTCGTGCCGGCGGACGAGGAGATGAAGGAATCCTGGTCCGCGCCCGGCGATCCCGACGCGCTGCGCCGCGAGTTCGAAGGCTGGGACAGCCGCATCGAGGGGCTGCTGAGTCAGGTGCAGAAGACCTTCCGCTGGGCCCTCTATGACCGCGAGCCGCTGCCGACCTGGACCAAGGACCGGCTGACCTTGCTCGGCGATGCCGCACACCCGATGCTGCCGCATCTCGGCCAGGGCGCCAACCAGTCGATCGAGGACGGCATGGCGCTGGCAACGATTCTGGCGCAGGCCGGACCTGCCGCCGCGCCGGCGGCCCTCGCGGCCTATGAACGGCTGCGGCGCGAACGGGTGGCCACCGTGCAGCGTGGCGCCCGCGAGAACGGCATGCGCTACGATTCGGCCTATTCCGACCTCGGCGTCCGCGACGCCGAGATCACCGCGCATGCCGCGTTCCGCAAGCGGCTCTACGACTATGACGTGGTGCGCGAGGCGGAGTTGGCGGCGGTAGGATTGGCGTGAGGCGTTCCTCGGCCCGAGCAGCGGGCGTGGCCCGGATGAGCGCAGCGACATCCGGGTATCCATCGTCTCGTCCCGGATATCGCTTCGCTCATCCGGGCTACTTTGTTGCTGACGCAGCCGGGCGTTCGCACCCGATGGATCGGCGCCCCGGCTGTCAGGCCTTGGCGGCCTCGAGCAACCACTGTCGCGCCGCCTCACCCTCCCGAAGGTCCGGCGCGCCGGAGACACCGACGTCAATGCGGCATTTGACGAGGGACTCGATTCCGGTGGCGCCGCGCAGACGCGCACCGCCCAGCTTGGTTCCATCCAGGAAAACATCGTCAAGCTGGCTGCCGACCAGCGAGGCGCCGCGCAGATTGGCACCGCTGAGATCGGCGCCGCGCAGATCGGCGTGATCGAGATCGGCCTCGGTCAAGATGGCTTCGATCAGGCTCGCGCGACGGAGATTGGCGCCGGCAAGCCTCGCGGAGGTGAAATCGGCATAGTCGAGATTCGATTTGACCAGCGCGGCATTGGAGAAATCGGCGCGTTCGAATTTGGCGGAGGCCAGGTTGCATCCGGACAGATCGGTCCGCGCCATCGAGGCCGCGGAAAAATCGGCACCGGGGATTTCGGCATCCAGCAGTTCGATTTCAGGCAACCGGGCGCCGCGGAAATCGAGATCTTCGGACACGAGCTGTCGTCCCGCCTGCCCCGAGGACGCCACCCAGGCCTGGTGCTGCTCCACCATCTTTCGCGTCCGCGCGTCGATCATGGCCAATATTTCACTCTGTCGCCCCATCCCCGGGCGACACCCTCTTGCTTCAACGCGGCAATGTCCGCGGGTTTCATCTTGCTGGTATCCAGCATCACATTTTCGCCGAGGGTGAGTGACTTGTCCACTTTTCCGGCATCCCTCGCCAACGAGAAACCGCCTTTCCGGACCGGAAAATTCGAGTTGAATCCCTTCACGTCCCATCGGGTACCGGCGGCGTCGATGAATTCCGCGGCGCCGCTCGGGTCGCGGACGATCGGGCCCGGCACCTTGCCGGCCTTC